>JBAXMA010000166.1:0-6967 GCA_037134535.1 bacterium | reverse complement strand
CAGTAGCCGAAAGAAGCAGAGTAATGCCTCAGTTCCGTCGAGGTACCTGACAAACGCTTGTCCTTCAACGCACAAGTGAGGAGCTGCGAAAGAATTGCAGAAGAGCGGCCAGCGTGGCAGCCGGACATGCTTATAGTTAGCAGAATTGAGTGATTCCGATAAGGGAGGGCGCGGTGCCACCCGCGCCGGAGAATGTTTCATAGTTTCTCAGGCATTGCGAAGCTGATTGGTTTTAATAACTGCCTGGTAACATCCCCTTTGGTGATGCCATCCGGGCAGTTATAGTTTTGTAACAAAGAAGGAGAGATAAAATGCCAGTAGCAGTTGATCAGTTTGCAGGTGTGGCGAAGTTCATACCGTGGATTGTGGCGGTATTTGTGATCGTATCGTTCATTTTGCCGCAGATGGTGCGTATTCTTCGCGAATACGAGCGAGGGGTAATATTCCGCCTCGGCAAGCTCGTCGGCGCGAAAGGCCCCGGCTTGATCTTTCTGATTCCATTTGTTGACAAGATGGTAAAGATGGACTTACGCGTGGTTACCATTGACGTTCAGAAGCAGGAGGTTATGACGAAGGACAATGTGCCTGCAACAGTGGATGCCGTGATCTATTTTAGGGTTGTGAATCCGGAAGCGGCCGTAGTCAAGGTGGAGAACTTCCTGATGGCGACTTCGTTGATTGCTCAGACGACCCTTCGCAGTGTTCTCGGCCAGGGCGATCTTGATGAGTTGCTCGCGCAGAGAGACAAGATCAATCTGAAGCTTCAGGAAATCATCGACAAGCATACTGATCCCTGGGGAGTGAAGGTGGTGAGCGTAGAGGTGAGGGATGTGGTTCTGCCGGACACAATGAAGCGCGCTATGGCCAAGCAGGCCGAGTCGGAACGTGAGCGTCGTGCAAAGGTCATCAATGCTGCAGGCGAATTCGAAGCTGCAGAGAAACTGGTTCAGGCGGCCCATATGATCAGCACGGAGCCGATCGCATTGCAGTTGCGATTCCTGCAGACAATGCGTGAGATCGCGAATGAACACAGCACAACCACGTTCCTGCCCATTCCCATGGACTTGTTTTCACCTTTCATCAAGAAGTTGACGCAATAGTAACGGCATGGTGCTAAATGAACGAGTGGTGGAAACTGTCGGCAGATGACTGTCTCGCTAAACTTGGCTCCGATTGGAAGAACGGGCTGAGCGATGGGGTTGTCAGATGGCGCCTTGAAAAGTATGGCCAAAATGCGCTCGTTGAGCGCGGGATCAAGAGCCCGTGGGTGATTCTGTGGGAGCAACTTACGGGTGTCATGGTAGTGATATTGCTCGTAGCGGGTCTTGTTTCCGCCGTTATGGGTGAATATGCAGACGCAGCCGTGATAGCTATCATTGTTGTTCTCAACGCGATATTGGGGCTCACCCAGGAGTATCGTGCCGAAAAGGCGATGGCAGCGCTGAAGCAGATGTCTGTTCCGGTGGTGAAGGTTAGGCGGGACGGAGAAGTGCATGAGATTTCTTCGGTAGATCTGGTGCCTGGCGATATTGTGATGCTTGAGGCCGGAAGCATGGTCCCTGCCGACTGCCGACTTCTGGAGGCAGTCAACCTCCGGATTCAAGAAGCGGCACTCACCGGTGAATCAGAACCGGTGGAAAAGCACAGCAGGGCGCTGGAAGAGGGGGCAACTGCGCTCGGTGACCGCCTTAACATGGCATACATGGGCACCATTGTGACCTTTGGCCGAGGTCTGGCAATGGTGGCAGAGACGGGCATGCTCACTCAACTCGGGAGCATCGCCAAGATGATCCAGACCGTTCACAGGGAGCCGACTCCGCTACAGAAGAAGTTGGAGCAGCTCGGAAAAGGGCTGGCGGTTGCTGCCCTGATTCTTGTGGCCATTATCTTTATCCAGGGTTTGATTCGAGGCGGTACCGGCCTTGCCAACGTCAAACTCATGTTCCTGACGGCCATCAGTATGGCAGTTGCGGCTGTACCGGAAGGCCTCCCCGCGGTTGTTACCATTGCATTGGCTCTTGGTGCACAGAGGATGCTCAAGCGGCGGGCACTGGTGCGTAAGTTACTGGCAGTCGAAACACTGGGATCCGTGACCGTTATCTGCTCCGACAAAACAGGCACATTGACGGAAAACAGGATGACGGTGACGGTGCTGGATGTTGCAGACGCAAGGATCGATCTGACCGGCAATCAGGATCACAATGACGGAGCACGCAGTGAAGGAGGCTTGCAGCCCGGGCTATTGAGCAGACACCCCGGTCTTGTGCCACTGCTTGCCGGCGGCGCGCTATGTAACGATGCAATACTGAAGTCCAGACCGGCCGGAACTGAGTCATGGACCGCCACTGGAGACCCTACGGAAGGCGCGCTTGTTGTCGCAGCTGTCCTCGCTGGACTGAATAAGGACGAGCTTGAGAAGGACTTTCCCCGCATTGAGGAGTCACCATTTGACTCAGATCGCAAACGCATGACTACAGTGCACCGGGTAGGTGCTGGCGGGACTTCAGTCCTGTACCGCGCACTGGGAATTGAGAGTGCGGCAAAAGTGCCATATTTTGCCTTCTGCAAAGGTGCGCCGGAAAGCCTGCTGAGTGTTTGTTCGGAGTCTTGGACGCCGAACGGCATCATACCGATGACAGATGAAGAGCGGGCGCGCCATATGTCTGACAACGATCAGTTGGCGCAGAAAGGGATGCGCATACTTGGTGTAGCTTTTCGGACGTTGAGCGAAATGGGGAAGGGTGTTGCGCTGGAAAGAGACATGGTCTTCATCGGCCTTATCGGCATGATTGATCCGCCACGTCAGGAAGTTAAAGATGCAGTTGTAACTTGCAGGACGGCAGGGATCAGGCCCGTGATGATCACCGGCGACAATCCACTGACAGCCTGCGAAATTGGCCGCCAACTCGGGATTGTTTCAGATGGTGGAATCCTGACGGGCGTTGATCTGGATAAACTGGCTGCAGAAGAGCTTCGGGAACGTGCTGAGCATGTGTCGGTATATGCGCGTGTTTCGCCCGAGCATAAGCTGAAGATTATCGAGGCGTTGCAGCAGAATGGGCATGTCGTTGCAATGACAGGGGATGGCGTGAACGACGCGCCGGCTCTTCGCAAAGCGGACATTGGAATTGCAATGGGGATCACGGGAACAGATGTTGCCAAAGAAGCATCCGACATGGTGTTGCGCGACGACAACTTTGCGACAATTGTTGCCGCTGTTGAAGAGGGGCGCGCCATTTATGACAACATCCGCAAGTTCGTCAAGTACCTGCTGAGTACTAACTCCGGCGAGTTGTGGGTAATGCTGACAGCCCCGTTCTTCGGGCTGCCCCTGCCGTTGCTGCCGATACAGATCCTGTGGATGAACCTTGTTACCGATGGCCTTCCTGCCCTGGCACTGGGTGTGGAACCGGCAGAGCGTGATATCATGCGCCGGAAACCTCGGAGGGCAACCGAGAACATCTTTGGCGATGGCTTGGGGCTGCACATACTCTGGGTTGGGTTATTGATGGCGGTTGTATCGCTTGGCATGGGCGGTTGGTACTGGTGGAAAGGCTGGTTGGACCTTTCAGACGATGGTGATGTTGCTTACTATCGAACGATGGTATTTACGGTTCTGGCATGCCTCCAGATGGGGCACGTTCTCGCAATCAGATCTCACAGGCAGTCACTCTTTACGATGGGAGTGTGGACAAATCGGCCTCTCATTGCCGCTGTCTCACTGACTCTCGTGCTGCAGTTGGCGTTGATTTATACGCCGTTCCTGCAGAGGGCATTCGGGACTGTGTCACTGTCGGCATTGGATCTGGTGGTATGTCTGGTGTTGAGTACGACGGTCTTCTGGGCGGTCGAACTTGAGAAACTGATCAAGAGAAAGTCATGATCAGGGTAAAATGGTTTCGTGATGGACAAATTGCACAAGTAAAAGAAGGAAAATGAGTACCGGATCCGCAAATATCACTGACTTTGATCTTACCGGGGTGCAGGGACTTACGGATACGGAAGCCCGTACCCGGCTTGAACGGGACGGCGCTAATGAGCTTCCCGCTCAGAAAAAGCACAGCGTGTTCGCCATTGCCTGTGAGGTTGTCCGTGAACCCATGTTCATCATGCTGCTGGCTGCCGGGGCTCTCTATTTGATTCTTGGGGAGCCAGCTGATGCACTAATGCTGCTTGGCTTTGTCTTCGTGGTCATGGCCATTACTATCATACAGGAGCGACGAACGGAACGTGCTCTGGACGCCCTGCGAGATCTCTCAAGTCCTCGTGCGCTTGTCATCAGGGACGGAGTTCACCGGCGAATCCCAGGGCGGGAAGTTGTTTCGGGAGACATGGTCGTCCTAGCCGAGGGAGATCGGGTGCCGGCCGATGCCATTCTGCGGCGTGGGGTCAATCTGTCCGCTGATGAGTCGTTGCTGACGGGCGAATCTGTGCCGGTGAGAAAAGTGCCGTCAGCTGAGTTGCAGTCGCTTGCGCGGCCCGGAGGCGATGACCTGCCTTCGGTTTTCTCCGGAACTCTTGTCACTGCCGGCCAGGGGATTGCAGAGGTTGCGACAACCGGCATCCGTACCGAACTGGGCAAGATCGGGAAAGCTCTGCAGCAGGTGGTTCCGGAACGTACCCTGCTTCAGAAGGAGACTGGCCGGCTGGTACGGACATTTGCGATTGTAGGACTCGTGGCCTGCGCTATTGTTGTTGTTGCGTACGCCGTCACTCGCGGTGGCGGGGCAACGGTGTGGAAAGAGGGTTTTCTAGCCGGTATTGCCATGGCCATGGCTACACTGCCCGAGGAGTTCCCGGTAGTGCTTACGATTTTCCTGGCACTCGGCGCATGGCGCATTTCACGCAGTAATGTACTTACCAGGCGTATGCCGGCGATAGAAACGCTCGGAGCCGCGACCGTCCTTTGCGTCGACAAGACAGGCACGCTCACGATGAATCAGATGACGTTGCGGCGACTGGCGGTTGACGGCTGTTCTGTTGACCTCGCAAAGATCGACACGGATCTTCCTGAGAAGGTGCATAGCCTGATCGAATACGCAATTCTGTCGAGTCGTCGCGATCCGTTTGACCCGATGGAGCGTGCACTTCATGCAGCCGGTGAGCGGCTTCGAAGAGAGCCTGAGCACATTCACCCCGAGTGGTCGCTGGCAAGGGAATACCCTCTGACCCCGTCGCTACTTGCTGTCAGCCAGGCATGGCGGACAGGAATTGGTGACGAGTTGGTGATTGCGTCAAAGGGTGCCCCGGAGGCAATCGCGGATTTGTGTCATCTTCCAGCCGGTATGCGTCAGACTCTGACCCAGGATGTGACGCGGCTCGCGTCCGAAGGTCTCCGGGTCCTGGCCGTGGCGCAAGGGAAGTGCAGGGCTGCGGATTTACCGGAGGGGCACCACGATCTCGATCTGGAATTTGTGGGGTTGCTTGGTCTCGAAGATCCGCTCCGGCCCACAGTTCCAAAGGCAGTGGCGGAATGCCGGGATGCCGGAATTCGCGTGATCATGATCACTGGCGACTATCCGGCCACTGCCCAGAGTATTGCGCGACAGGCCGGGCTTGCGAACTGTGAGACAGTGATTTCGGGTCCTGAACTGGACACGATGTCCGACGAGGATCTCGCCGGCCGGATTCGTGACGTCCAGGTATTTGCCCGGGTTGTTCCAGAGCAGAAACTCCGCATTGTCACTGCATTGAAGGCAAATCGAGAAATTGTCGCCATGACCGGCGACGGGGTAAATGACGCACCGGCTCTTAAGGCGGCTCACATTGGCATCGCCATGGGTGGCCGCGGAACTGACGTGGCTCGTGAGGCGGCATCGCTTGTGCTTCTTGATGATGACTTTGCGTCGATAGTCTCGGCAGTACGTCTCGGCCGCCGTATTTTCGACAATATCAAGAAGGCGATTGCCTTCATTCTGGCGGTACATGTGCCGATAGCGGGACTTTCCATGATTCCTGTTTTCTTTGCTGACTGGCCGCTTCTCCTCCTGCCCATGCATATTGTATTTCTGGAACTGATCATTGATCCGTCGTGCACACTGATCTTTGAAGCGGAGGATGCGGAGGCCGATGTGATGCGGCGACCACCGAGGAGTCCGCTGGAGCGGCTGTTCTCGCTGAAGACGATCGGTATGGCGGTGATGCAGGGATTGAGCGTGCTTGCTGTTTGTGTGGGTGTGTTTCTACTTGCCCGCGCCGACCATACTGCCGATGCCGCACGTGCACTTACGTTTGCAACGCTTGTAGTGTCCTTTGTAGTCATCATTCTCGTCAACCGGTCCTGGACGAAATCAGCATTTGCGATGTTGAGAGTTCCCAATGCCGCAATGCGATGGGTGGTGGTCGGTGCATTCGTCTTTCTGAGTGCAGTTCTTGTAATCCCGTTTGCTCAACGCCTGTTTCACTTTGCGCCGCTGCATATTGGAGATCTTGTCCTCAGTGTGGGAGCCGGATTGGTTTGCGTCCTGTGGTTTGAACTGGTGAAACTGGTCAAGCGGCTTCATACAGCGTGACGTCTGCTACTCAACAGTGATTGAAACACGGTCGGACTCACAGCCCGATGCGCTGCAGGCAATGAGATGCTGTCCGCGCCGCAGAGGCCAGAACACAGTCTGACCGTCTCTGGCGATGCTGAAGAGCTCATTGTCGACGAACCAGTAAAGTGCTCCTGCGGACTTTCTCGCGACTGCACTGAGGCCAACAGCCTGTTTCAGTTGCGACATGTCGTCCATGATCAGGAACGACTCTCTGTTGACTGGAGAGTTAATCCTGATTGCGCAGGTTGTCTCTTTGTTTGCGGCTGCTTTGAGACTGCCTGCTGATAGCATTCCGCTCTTATCGAGGAAACGACTGATCTCGCCCGGCCATACTTCAGCAGATTTTAAAGGATCGTCGCCAGATGATCTATGAATTGAGCACTGGTCACTGGCTGTGATGCCCGGCATGTAGTCGGCGGACACAGTGGATG
>JBAXMA010000165.1:0-6986 GCA_037134535.1 bacterium | reverse complement strand
ACAACTGACAACTGACAACTGACAACTGACAACTGACAACTGACAACTGACAACTATCCCGATCGCGCATTCAAGATCAAAATCGATACATAGATGTAAGCAATACTGCTGAACGAGCCAATGGTCCCATAGAGAAGAAGATCCCTGCCCACCAGCGCCAGGGACCTGGTTTTATCCGGCAGAAATGGCCGCGCGATCTCCGCAATGGCGCCAAGAGTAACAAAGAGGAAGAACAGAGGGTACACATAGGCCCTGGTAAGAAAATAAGATGACACAAGAAATCCAACAGTTGCGGCAATAGCCAGTCCGGCGAAGCGCGCCACGTATTGACCATCGGTGGAATCTGAATTCGATAAAGCCACCCGCGTGCGCCACGCCCCTACTATTCCAGCAACAATGATAGTGAACCAGAACCAGTATCCAAACAGGCCCAGTTCCGCATAGCACAGCACGAAGGCATTATGAATCGCCCTGTCGTCGGAAATGTAATCACCGAGCATCCCATATCCGACCCCGAACAAGGGCCTCGCCTTGAACGCCCAGTTCGCCTCCCCCCAGAATGCCACGCGGTCACCAGCGGACGCGTCCATATACGGCCCGGCAAACCTGCAGGCCAGCAGGGCGCCAGCAGCAAGCAGCACAATCATGACCAGCATCCAACGCTTTGGCAGAACCAAACTGACCATTGTCACTCCAACGGCCATCAGCGCAATCTGGCCGCCCCGTGAGTGAGTGGCTAGAATGCCACTGACCAGGAGGGCTGTTACGGCGCCACCGATCAGGAGGTTGAAATATCCTTTGGATTTCGTCACAAGAAATGCAAACGGGATGGATGTCGCCAGAATCTGGGCAAGATCATTCGGATCCTCGAAAATACCAAAGAACAGGCTGCGCACCATGTATTCATCTGACTCTGGCAGTTGCTGATACAATGGTGCCTGGAAAGCAAATCCATAGCCCATGCGCTGCTGCATGAGCGCATGCACGGACATGATGCAGGACAAAACGACAAACACTATTGCAATAGCCTGCAGTCGCGCCGGTCTATCGGTGACACAGTAGAGGAGAATGGCGAAGAAACACAGCTTCCACACCTCTTCGAAAGTGTCGATGAAGCCGGCCAAATATCCCCATGCAATATGTGACATGAGCGCTGCAAAGAACAGCCCTGCAAACAGATAAATAAACGGCCCCTTGGGCAGAATAACCCTGCCGGCGTTGACTTCCGCAAATAGCGTCACGCAGGACATGGCAACAACACCATACAGGATCGGAATACCGTAAAGCATCGGTGCCAGCCATTCCTGCGGGCGCCAGAAGACAAGAACCATGAAGAGTAATGCGAAGAAGAAACTCATCCTAGATACCTGTCGGCAGTGGCACTCCCATAGTGGCACGTCCCGACTTCCGTTTGACGCTGTTTCTGTTCAATTCTAATCGTGATCGCAATCGTAATCGATTTCAGCTCAGATCCGACAACGATTAATACAGACAGTTGCACTCCGTCGCGGGACGTGATCCTGACATGCGGCGGGACAGGCTGTCCCGCCCTACCCTCGAACGTCCAATCCGTCAGCTGACGGATTCGATTGCATTTCGCCTTAGCTTAACAACTACGGGAACACTCTCTACCCATTCCGCTCCTTGCCCAGCAGTACAATCCGGATCGTCATGAGTATAATCTGGAAATCGAGCCGGACGGACATGTTCTTGATGTAGTAAAAATCGAACTCCAGCTTTCGCGCAACATCTTCAACCGTATCCACATATGGAAATCGAACCTGTGCCCAGCCGGTAACGCCAGGCGGCACATTCTCCCTTTCCCGGTAATTGGGAATCTGCTTCTGCAGTTCAGCCACAATTTCGGGCCGCTCAGGCCGTGGCCCGACGAGACTCATCTCGCCGAGGAGCACATTCCAGATCTGCGGCATCTCATCGAGCCTGAACTTGCGCAGCACTCTCCCGAGACGTGTCACTCTGGGATCATTCCTTTGCGCCCAGACCGGTCCCACATGCTTTTCGGCATCCACAACCATCGTCCTGAACTTGTGCATACGGAATAAGCGACCGAACTGTCCTACGCGCGTCTGGGTATAAAACATGGGGCTGCCGGGCGCACTTAACTTCAGCAGGAGACCAACAATCAGAGAAGCAGGCACAACGACCAGCAGCGTCAGGCAAGTTATGACAATGTCAAACAACCGTTTAATCCTGCGTACACTTGCCATGGATGGTGCCATGGTGGCCTGCATCATCCATGCATCATTCGCCATGTCCAGAGGCACCCGGCCACTGAAAAGCTCAATGGCGCTCAGCCGATCCATTACTTCTATACCGCTGAAACGAAGTCGTCTCATGACCGGGAGACATTTCGTAACTTCATCCACATTGTCTGAGCACATTATGATGAGGTCCGAATCCAGCACGCGCATAGTGTCTTCCATCTTGTCCACGGTTGTGCACACAATCTCGGTACCTTCCATCTCCGGACTGCAGTCGTGAGGTTCCACTCCCTCAACTGGGACAAAAACGTGGCCGCATACCATATGCCGTGGAATTATGTACTTGCTCTCGACTATACGGCGGACATCCTGAGCACCCTTTCCAGTACCGAATAAGACGGTTCTGCGGACAAACAGTTCACTTTTCGGAAGCAATTCGTAAACGATGCACTTCACGATCAGTGACAAAAAGGCATATGCGGCAATGGCAAACAGGAGAACTCCCCGACCGAGCATCAGTTCAAACCAGGCCATTGAAGTAGCGCTCAAAACCAGCAGTCCGGCGGCCAGGGAAAATAACCAGTTCACGAAAAGATTGAACCGGTAGACTATCGCCTGAAGCTTGTAATTGCCGACGATATAGTTGGCAATCATGACCGTGACGCAAAAGAATATCCAGCCTTCCGGATGGCTTTTAATGTACTCGCCGGAACCGATTTCGAGGGGATCCATGCCAAGGGATGGCCCCAGCCACCCCCGGCTTTTTACCCCGAGCGCTATCGACGCGGCAAGACAGAGAACATCCACCGCGACCAGCCATAACGCGCTCTCGCGAACAATGATCTTATGAACACTCGATTTAGTCATCATGATGGTCAGCTGCCTCAGGTCCGTCTCTTCTGCCGCTACTCCATCGGCAGCAGAGCACGGCGAATACCCCGGGCAAAGTTGCCCAGCGCTGATCCGGCCTGGTGAGGCTTTTTCCGCGCTGACTTGATGCCATCGGCGTAGTTGTCATAATTGTAGCCATGTGCGTAGGAGTAGGAGTAGTACGCGTAATTCGGATACTGATAGGAATAATACAGGCTGCTTATCCTGCTCAAGTCGATGTTATTCATGATAACGCCCAGTATCTGCTCCTGGGACAGCTGATCCATCGCGTACTTGATCAGCGGCTTCGGAGTGTGGTTCACGCGAGCTACGTAAACGATCGAACACAATCCTCGCGACGAAAGAATACTCACATCCGCAGCCCTGAGCACAGGCGCCGTATCCACAAAGATATAATCGAACTGCTGCTTCACCCCGCTGAAAAATGCGGACAGATTTACCGCCTGGAGGAGTTCTGACACGTTATCGACTTCTGAACCGCTGGGAGCAAGCGACAAATTCTCGACTTCAGTCGGTATGACAATATCCTGCAAAGGAATACCCTGGGTAAGCGCATCGGTAACCCCGGGCTGGCGTGCGCATCCGAGTGACCGGTGCAGCCTCGGCCGCCGGAGGTCCATGTCCACCAGCAGAACCTTCTTGCCAACCTTGGCTGTCATAACGGCAAGGTTCAGGGTCGTGATCGTCTTGCCTTCCTTGGATTCAGCACTGGTAAGGAGCACCATCTTCTGGCCTGCCTTGTCGAGAGCAGAAAGCACGTTTGTGCGCAAAACACGGTACGCTTCAACGGCCCCGCTCGCGTTTTCCTCCAGAACGATCGGACGCGCCACTTTATCCACGCCGGCACCAGTCCATCGCGGCACACCGCCGAGAAACGGGAATCCCAGCACGGTCTCAACGTCAATTATGGTCTGCATCTTATTGTCGAACATGTGCGCAAGCACCGCGAGCCCCAGGCCACCGCCAAGGGCTGCAACAATCGCAACAAGCATGACTTTAGACGCCTTGGGCCAAACCGGTGAATCCACAGTCTTCGCCGGAGCAATCACCACAAAATGCTCGGACTTGAGTTCCTCAGCCACCTTCAAGTCCTGAAGCCTGGAGTAGAGCGTGCGATAAAGACCTTCCCGACGCTCGACCACAAGCGATTTGCGCCGATACTCGGACTCGTTCACGCTGGCCCGCCTGAACGTGTTGTTCCAATCGCGAATCGGCGCGTCAAGCGCCTCTGACAGTATCTTCAACGCCTTGCGCCTGTCCTTCAACCGGCCATACGCCACCTCATGCGACACCTTGAGCTGTTCCTGAAGGTCTTCAATCTGCTTGATAACAGCCTTCACCTCAACGTGGTCCGGCCTGAACCTCGCAAGAAGCGCGTTAGTCTGCGCCTGGAGCCGCATCAACTCCACCTTCATAGTGGACCAGCGCTGCACTTCCGGCGTGTCAACTAGGTGTTGATCCGCTGTGCCGAATTCCGGAAAAATTGTCTTTTCACCCTTCTCCGGCATGGAAGTGGCCGCGTGTTCGCCCTTGGCCCCGGTGCCGGCAGGCGCCTGAGTAACGCTCACAGGCGGCAGAGTCCCCACTTTCTCAGTCAGGGCCCTCACGCTTTCTATAACGCCAGCCCCCTGATCCATGACCATTGGAAACTCGGTATCAAGAAGCAGCAACTCAGTATTCAACGCGTTCTTGCGGGCCAGAAGGGTGAGGAGATACCTTCGCTCCATGTCGCTCTGAGTGGCAACAACATCGTATGCGACCAACCTGGTATAGTCGATCAAGTCGTCCTGGGCCTGCCGGATTTCGCTTTCCAGCGACTTGAGTTCATTCCCCAGGACCTCAACCGCCTTACCTGACACCTCTTGTTTCCTGAACGCCTGCCGGCTCATGAATTCTTCCCAGATAGCCTTCAAATACGCCACCGCATATTCCGGGCTGGTATTCCTGATGCCAAGAGCGAGAACCGAGCCGTGGCCGCGTTCCAGGTCTACTGAAACCGGGACATTCATTTTACTGCTGCCCCCAACCTTCTGATACCAGTCTTTCTCGAGTTTCTTAATGACGGTCGAGTGCAGTTCTTCACTATTGAGAAGCCACATATGCATATGGATCGAGGACCATTGCGTCCCGGAATCCGTAAGCGTGGTATTAGGATCGCGGTAAATCATAACCACGGTCCTTGTGAGGTACTGGTTCGGGGTGAGAAGCATGTACATGACGGCGGCAAACAGGCAAACAAGTATGCTGAGGACTATTATTTTCCACCGGAAAACAAAAATAGCCAGATAGGTGCGGATATCAATCTTGGAAACTTCAGTTTGCGCGGGAGTTGCCATGCTCACTGTTAACTTCTGCCCCATCATGGCAGGAAGGGAAGTTTCCTCTCGTTGAAAATCACCCTGTCGCCATGTTCTATTGCGACATCAAAAGCAGGATCGCCAGACTCGAGAAGTTTTCTGATGTCAACCTTGATCTCCGTCTCTATACCATCCTGCCCCTTCCTCTTGATCAGGACCGTCCTGGAGTTGACCCACTTCGGCAAAGCGCCAATCTTGACCAGCAGATACATCATTGTACAGGGCTCGTTGTTCGCAAAACGCACCACGCTCGGCTGCGACATCATCATTACGACGATCTGCTTCTCGCCCTGACCAACCTGCTCCTCCCCCGGCGAAACATGGACCCAGTCGTTCCTGCGAAGCGCCACTGCTGGCACGCTCGATTTACCATCGGGACCGACAAGCGAGTATTCTTCGTTGGTTCTGCCTACAAGCGGGATGGGGTTCAACAAGCCTTCGCGGGCTATCGTAATCCTTATACCCTTCGCCTGCGCCCGAAGCCCCCCTGCCCTCAGCAGTGCATCGCTCAGCGCAATCTCCGAGCCCGGCCCTATCTTCAGGACTGTTTCGGCATTGACCCAACCGCTGACCCTGATGGTATCGTAAGATGCCTTTATGATCCTCACCGCCACGGTCGCAGCCCGGAATCCGCGATCCTTCTCGAGCAGGTTCTTGATCTTCTTTTCAGCGGCCTCTTCAGTCATATTCCCCAGGAAAACCAGACCAACGTACCTGAACTGAATGGCAGAGGCGCTATTGACTTCATATGTCCCGGTAAGAGACTGGTCCTCTCCTACTGTTATCTCCACAACGGTTTCCGGCTGAATTGTTATCTTAACAGGCGACAGACGAGGCAGGGGGGCAGCGGGGCTTTCAATCTCAGATACGGCAGCAGCAGGCGCGGTCGCCGGCGCTGCACCTGAATCACCTGAGGAGTGCGTTCGCAGATCGGCGAGAAGTTGTTCCAGCCGACGGTCTCCGGCCAACCTATCCGATGCACAGCCGGCAGAAAACAGCCCAAGGCCTAACACTAAGGCCATTGGAAGAACGCTCAATACGTGATGCTTGTAAGATGAATTATTCACAAACCGAATAACCTCAAGAAAAACCCTTCACTGTACGTTAAGCAGTTCAAGAGCGTGACTTACAAGATATACAACTGCCAGATTACACTACACCTTGATTAACATGCAATTATAAAACTTCATTTTAGTACGACCTGGGCGCATCTGCGATTGGGTGTCGTGGAAGCCGATACAGAGGGGCTTCCGCAACCGCTGCGGAGACGATCAGCGCTCCCGTCTTGTCGCCGCCCGTCGTGAAGCCCCCAGTGCACGGCTGGATCTTTCGAGGAAACAAGGGTACACTTCAAAGTTACCCTTACAGGCGGCACGCCGCGAGCGGCGGCCCTACAACAGACGGCATGTGCAATGTGCCGCCCTACAACAGACGGCATGTGCAATGTGCCGCGCTACAACGGACGGCATGTGCAATGTGCCGCGCTACAACGGACGGCATGTGCAATGTGCCGCGC
>JBAXMA010000164.1:0-7055 GCA_037134535.1 bacterium | reverse complement strand
GTGAGGAAATGCGAGTGAAGCAGGGTCAGTTCCTCAATATTATGGAACGAATGGCAGGCGTTGATAAGTCTGTAATTGGCCCGGCAGTAGCGTCCACGCGGGAACTTGATTACAGGAATAAGATAGTTTTGCATGGCGGCGGCGCCCCTGATAAGCCTGTGCTGGGTTATGTTGGTGAAGACAATAAGCTGATAATGGATGTGCCTGTATGCCGGTTGGCTCAGCCCGAGATCAATGAACTACTTGGTACATTTCGAAGCGATCCAGTTCGTATGTCTAGCGTCGGGGGTAAGCGTTTCACCCTGCGATTTACACCCAAAGATGGAGCCGTTGCATGGATTGGTAACTGCGCAACAAATGATCCATGGATGACGGAATCCTCTGCAGTGGGTGACATGCTTGTTCCGCGCGATAGTTTTGCACAGGTAAATGCGGGAGTAGCTACGACCGTAGTGGCAAGGGTTATTGAATTGTTGAAGGTGAGTATTCCGTCAGTTGTAATTGATCTCTATTGCGGGTCGGGGCTTTTTTCTTTTGCCGCCGCCGGGGCTGGTGTGCCCAGAGTTGTCGGGATAGACAATGACCCGTCAGCAGTGCGGGCAGCGCAGCGTAATGCCAATCTCAGAAACCTGAACGGGTGCGTTTTTCTCGCGCGTCCGGCTGAGAGTGGTTTTGAAGAGGTCTTACGAACTGTCAGTGCTCAGGCGACGACGGTTATTGTAGACCCGTCCAGACGCGGGCTGGACAAGGGTGTGGTAGACTTATTGACTGCCACAAAAGTAGCTAGAATCATCTATGTGTCCTGTGCCCCCGATACCATGGCTCGTGATGTAGCGCACCTGTGCCGCTCTGGATACAGGGCAGTCAGCGCGCAGGTGATGGACATGTTTCCGCGAACGGCATACTTTGAGTCTGTTACTTGTCTGGAAACTGGAGAGTAGCAAGGCGCCGGGACATAACCCTTCGCGAGTCGCCTTGACGATCGCGAAGGGGCTCCGAATATCGGGATCTCCTACTTCACTTCGGTATCTCGGGCGGCACTACAGTAGGCACTCCAACTGATGGTTTTGGCGGCTCAACTGCCGGTGCTCCAATCGATGGCTTTGGCGGTTCAATATCAGGCATTGCCTGTGCGTTGGCATTGACGGGCTTTGCGGGGGCGGTTGGTTCTTTTGAACAGCCAGTTACTGAAACTATGATCGCCACTCCTACTGCTCCTGTGATGACCGCCAGACGAATGTTTTTCACTGTTGCGTCTCCTTTAGGATGTTCCTGTTCGTGCTCGTGACTGGTGAACATTATGTGAAAGTGGCCGCAGTGGCAAGTTACATTACTATGCTCGCTTTCGTCAGACGATTTATGGTCGTCAGATCACGGGGCAGCTGTTATTCTGAAAGAAAGCGGGAACATTCCAGTGGAAACCTATGTCTAAAGATATGAAGACCAGGAACACGGGCGTCGGGGAGGCGCTTGGCGAGCCAGACGGTGAGGAGTTCGCCGGCCGATTCCGCAAGGGAGATGAGCGGGCCTTTGATGGGCTCGTTCGCTCGTTTCAGTCACGTATCTTCAACCTGGCGTTTCGTATTCTCAATAGCTACGAGGATGCTGATGAGGCCACGCAGGAGATATTTGTCAAAGCTCACAGGTCGATTGGTGATTTTGAGGGACGATGCAAGTTTGGCACATGGCTTTACACGGTCGGAGTTAATGTATGCCGGAACCGGTTGCGGCAGTCGAAACGGAGGGCGGCGTTCGAGGTGCGTTCTCTTGATAATGTTGACGTACCCGGAGGGCTGCCTGTTGAGGCGTCAACACCCGTGCGCGACTGTCCGGATGGACAGCTTGAACGGGTTGAAATGATGAAGCTAGTTGAGAAATGCATAGCAGAATTGCCTGCGGAGTTTGCCGAGGTAATTGTCATGAGGGATTTGCAGGGGATGAGCTACGAAGAGGTAGCTGCAGGACTAGATTGTTCGCTGGGCACAGTGAAATCACGACTGTCCAGGGCTCGGCAGGCTGTAAAAGAGAAGTTGAGGCCGCATCTAGGATGATGGACGGATGAACTGTAAAGAGATCAAATCACTGATGTCGGAGTTTCTTGACGGCGAGTTAGATGTTGTCGCAGCGTCTGAGGTCCGCTCGCACGTTGAAGGCTGTGTGGAATGCCGTCGTGAACTGCGCGAACTTGAAATGACGATAACCCTGTTGCATAACGTGCGCGTCATGGAGCCACCTGCCGGTCTCGAAGGGAGCATCCGGACACGACTTGCAGCAGTCTCTGAGCCATCGCAGACCGGCAGATTGTGGCATTTTCTGTCGAGTACCCAGTTAAGAGTCGCTGCAGCGGCTTGTCTGGTGCTTGGAATTTGCACCTATGGCCTGTTGCATGGTCCCGGTCCATCCCCCGAAGGCGTGCATGTGCCGGCATCCGTCCGTCCGTCTGCGAAGCTGCAAGCTGGAAGCCCTGCGCAATCTGGCAAGTTCAAGGAAGTCAGCGTGAAAGATATTCAAGTGCCTCCCGCGGTCATGCCTGTCGAAGAGGTCGCCGTAGAGAAGCTCGAGAAGAGCTTGAGTCGAGATCGGGCAGCCGCATCGAGGAACCAGAACGCAACGCTGGAAACTGAACAAAGTCCCGCTCCGTCAGCAGTCGTCCGGAACATGACGCCGGTTGCCAGTCGGGAATCGAGCAGGAATCATGGCGGTGCGGCTGTTGCGGATCGGTCCGTCGGGAAGCTGTCTGACAATCAACCGTGCGATGACTTGGTACAAACGGACAAGAAGAAGGATTACGCAGAAATGGCATATGCGGCCAAGCCATCTTCGCTGATGCAAAAAGCAGCAGGTGCAGCAGCGATGCCTGCGGCTGTATCGTCCGACGGCAGGATGCGACATGCGGAGGAATTGCCAGTGGAATTGGCAGAGTCAGGCCCGCGGATCGGGCTGTACGAAGGTGATGCCTACCGGGAACTTGAAAAGAAGGGCAACGAGTGTCAGTCTAAGGCCGGGGATGTTAGCAGTGCTTTGGTTTCCCGGAAGGCGCTAAGCACTAGCCGTGAAGGGTGGCCACGCCGGCAGATAACCCTTGTTGCTACAAACAATGCTGTGAACGTAAAGGCAGAACTGGTTCGGGTTGCCGGGAGGCACAGCGTGTCTGGCAGGGAGAGCCGCGCAGGTAAACAGTCTCTGAGCGCGGTGAATAGCAAGACGCCATACATCCAGATCAGGAAGGCAGATTACCCAGCCCTTATTGAGGACTTGCGGAGGATTGGCGTGGTGACAGACCTGCCGATGGAACAGGTTGCGGAAGCGGATTCAGGTAAGGCTCTATTGGATCCGGAGAGATCAGACGGCAGTCTGAGGACTCAGGTTGAAGTTGAGATTGTTCCATAGACGGCACATTGTTCTGATCTGAATCGTCAGGGCAGGAATGAAACCTTTCTATTTCCGGGAACCTTTTGCCAGCAGCAGTTGTCCAATGTGGTTAAAGGGCTCAACAGGAGGATTCATCATGAGCGGTCTGTTGCGAACGATCTCGGTGGCAGGCGTTGTAGCAGTATTCGTTGCATCAACGACATTAGGGGCATATCTTGATTCTGACTACTCGGGTATTGATAGCAGCAGGCCCGATCCCCGTCCTGAAGTAATCCGTCCTATTCCATTGCCGCGACCGTTTCCAGAGTCTCGAAATCCGGTGACTGACCTTATCAGGAGAGTGGAAGTTGGATCTCCTTACCGGTATGCGGGGCTGACAGTGTTTCCTTTGCTTGTCAGCAGGGCCGTATCCAGGGAAGATATCAGGAGTCTTGACGAGGCCCTGCGCAATGATTGGATAATTATACGGGAAAAAGATAATGCGCAAGTAAGCGAGCTTCATGTTCGTAATGAGTCCCGCCACATGGTGTTTCTGATGGCGGGCGAGATAGTCGCGGGCGGTCGTCAGAATCGCGTAATTCGTGAGGATGTTTTGCTCCCGGCGCGATCGGGGTTTGTAGAAGTACCAGTCTACTGTCTTGAGCAGGAACGATGGGAGGGGAAGGCGCAGACATTCTCAAGCCCTGAGTCAATGGCGCATCAGGGTCTCAGGCAGAGTGCTGTTGCCGGAGACTCACAGGATATCATCTGGAAAGAAGCGGCTGCGAAAGCCGAAAGTGTCGGTGTCAGTTCAAAGACGCGCAACTACCAGGAGATTTACGAGAGCCGTGATGTCAGGAGCCGGATTGACAACGCAGTTAGCCGCTTTGACCGTTTTGTACGCCGTGACACGATTGGCGCAGTAGCGGTGGTCGGAGACCAGATCATTTCATGCGATATCTTCTCGGATCCGGGATTGTTTTCCAGACTCTGGACCAAGTTGTGCCGGTCTTATGCGCTGGAAGATATCTCGGCAGTAGACGGCGATGCCCGTCGTTGGCGCAACTACTCAACCAGTCTTAGCGCCAGAGATGTGGAAAGATTCCTTTCTGACGCCTTGCGAGCGGACTATGACTATCGTTCGACGCCCGGTGGTGGTCGTGCCGTGCGAATAGGCGGAGCTGTGAATGGCGCAGCGATCATTTGGGATTCGGAGGCAGTTCATGCGGCGATGTTTCCGGGCTTCAGAAGCAGTCCGCGACCTGTTCCCATACCCATGCCTGGCATGCGGGCGCCACTGATAGAATAGGCCTCCACCGTTCAAGTTGTGAACAGTACACACTTGTGATAGTCATTCAGACGGCTTACAGTAATTACTGATGCACAGGTACCGTTTCTGAACAATCCCGGCTGTGAATGCCTGATGGAGGTTACATGACGACTTTCTCGTGGACGTGTTATGCTGTTCTGTCTCTCTCATTCCTTCTCAATGGGCGCGCCTTCGGAGCTGGCGCTCCTGCGGAGAATCAGGGATCTCTGCGCAATGTAAGCGCAGGTAAAGTTGACTCATACAAGGGCAGTGAAGATGCCTCGCGCAGAATATACGAGGCAGATCTCTTACGCTGGCCGAAGGAGTATCGTGACGAGTTGAAGACTCTCGAATCCTTGTTCAAGAGTGCTGGTAATCTTGACGGTGCGGCAGCCGTACAGGCCGAGATAAAGCGATTCAAGGTGGATGAGACCATTGACGGCGGATCGATTGTTGGTGAACCTGAGAAGCTTTCAGAGCTTCAACAGAAGTATGCGATGGCGGCCGGTGATGCTCTGGCCAGGCATGAAGCGAGGGTCGAGCGGCTTAAGCATGAGGTCAAAACAGGGGGTGTGAAAACTCCAGGGACGGCTACTGAAACAGCTATCCCGAAGACCCTTGCAGAAGCTCAAAAGTCTTACAAAGCGATGGTGGCAAATGCCAGTAAGAATTACGAGATTGAATTCGATCGCTTTTCCGGCGAATACGTTGGTGAGCTGAAGAAGTATGACGATTGGTGCACTCGTGAAGGCAACAGTAACGGCGGTATGGCTGTTCAGACAGCAATAGACCGGTTCAAAAAAGACAGGCTTATTGAGTCGGGTATGGCCATGCCTGAGGCGGAGGGACTTAACGCTATTGAAAAGAAGTATCTGCCAGTACTGAAGGAAATCGAAGGACGCCGCAGGACGCAGATCGAACCGCTTACAAAGCAATACATTGCCGTGCTTAAGGATCTGCGGAAGAGACTGATGGCTGCGAATAGGGCAGCAGAAGTGAATGGCATTGACGACGAAATCAAGGTGATGGGCGAGGATCCGGCCGGAAAGTAACTCAAACAGCTCAGGCACAGAACGATGCCGTTACATCGTTTAGCACCTGAGCTGTCCCGTATGCTTCCTGATTACTTCCGCAGAGCGCCATTGATCTCCTTGAGTCCTGTTCCCAGAACCGCCAAGGCGATTTTATCCAGTGACTCCTCCGGCCCGACGAAGTGGAATGTACGATTCACATGCGTCAGGGACTGTCCTGGCGCAAGGGCGGCGGCCGGTGATGATGTTTCAAGCTCGTAGAAAGGGCCGAGTGGCTTAGCGCCTGGCTTCGGCGCACCATCGTTATACGAATTGATCACGTCTCCCTTATACGGATCCTTTTGGACCTCCCACATGGAATTGACATAGTCAGACGCCCCGTCCGGCTTGGTGTACTGAACTATTGTTAGTGACTTGCTGGCGGCATCATAGCTACCTATAACCGGCTTCGCACGCTGAGGTGTGAGCCCTATCTTGCTGCGATATTGCCCGTCGCCGCTGAAGAACACGGCGTTTTTCCCGCAGACAAGGCGGTCAGCCGGCACTTTGCCGAAGTACGCATCATTCACGAGCGGCCCAAGTTTCTTTTCGGATCCCGGATTGAAAGGAATAACAATTGTTGTTACTGGAGATGGATTGAACATGCCAAGAATCCAGATAGATAACATACCGGATTTCTTATCCCATGTGTTCTTGCCAGTATTCGAGATCTTGTTAATTGACTCATATGCCACAGTATTCACCTCTTTGCCTGGGGGCAGGGGTAGTTTCGCAATGGCTTCGTCTAATTCCAGAACGCGGACATCCCTGTCTATCCTGACCTTAAAAACCGTGCCGGAATAGTTTTCAAGCCGGGTATCTTTCTTCATCGTAATGCTGTTCTTCGATTTCCTCACTACCTCGAATGACTCTGTATCGATAGAAGCCGGTGTGTGCCAGTGATCAAGATCGAAAGGCGTTCCTTTCTTGAAGAAGATGGAGAATTGTCCGCCTTCCGGCCCGAGCCAGAACCTGTCTTCACCACCGAAAACATTGATGTGATCATGAAGCTTTCCAGCCTTGATGAACTCGTAGTTGATCCATCCAAAACTAAGGCCTCTGGTGCCGGTGGCACTGCTGGTCAAGACCCGTCCCTGCCATTTCGGTACAACTGCTACAACTGCGTTACCGCGTGAGTCTGACAAAGACAGAACATCACTGTACTTCTCCAGAAATTTAACATCTGAACCATAGGTTCCACTCACATTTATCTCCTTCTTTTACAATCGCGTCAAATGTAGGCGAGTGTTGTGAAGCTGGCAAGCAAGAAGGGCGCATCTGCGATTGGGTGCAATCGTCGTAATCGCGGCTCACCGGGACGGTTT
>JBAXMA010000163.1:0-7063 GCA_037134535.1 bacterium | reverse complement strand
ATCCCGGTGAAAGCGCAATTCTAGCTGTCGCTACCGCTATCAAGAAGCCGGCAGTAAAGAATGGTGAGGTCGTCGTACGCTCGCTTATGAAAATGACTCTCTCAGCAGATCACAGAATCGTTGACGGCGCGCTGGCTGCTCACTTCGTTAACTCTATCAAGACTAAACTGGAGGATATTGAACTATGGAAAACTTTGACCTAGTAGTAATCGGTGCAGGTCCAGGCGGTTATCCGGCAGCCATTCGGAGCGCTCAGCTCGGTTCCAAGGTGGCCATCGTCGAGAAGGAACAGATCGGTGGAACATGCCTCAACTGGGGCTGCATCCCTACCAAAACGCTCATTGCTGCATCCGGCCTGTTCGCAGAAATCAAGCTTGCTGAGCGGTTCGGTATAAAGACCGGCGCAGCAGAGATAGACTTTACCGGCCTCATGCAACATAAGGCCAATGTAGTTGGCCAACTGCAGAGCGGAGTCAAGCAACTGCTCAAGGCTAATGGCGTCACAGTTCTGCAGGGCACGGCGTCGTTTCTGGGCCGGAATGTCATCAAGGTAGTTTCTTCAGACTCAACTGTCGAAATTGCAGCAGCCAGAACAATCATCGCCACCGGCTCGACCTCAATAATGCCGGGCTTTCTTCCGAAAAGCGAACGCGTCGTTGACAGCCGCGGATTCCTTGATCTTCAGAAACTTCCCGCGAGCATGATTGTAATGGGTGGCGGCTATATCGGTTGCGAACTGGCCTGCATGGCGGCGCAGCTCGGGACCAAAGTCACAATCGTTGAACTACTCGAAGACATCCTCCTTCTTGTCGACACCGACATTCGCAGGGAGGTCCGGCGGCACATGGAGGAATCCCTCGGGATCAAAATCCTTACGGGCAAGCCCCTGGCTGGAGTTAAGGTTGAGGGTGATGTCGTGAGCGGCGTAGTTGGCGATCTCACAATACAGGCCGAGTTGCTGCTTGCATCGGTCGGGCGAAGACCGGTTACGGATGGCCTTGGACTGGAGAATGCCGGTCTCAAGACAGATGAGAAGGGCTATGTACAGGTCGACGATTACGGCCGTACTTCGGTGACGACGATCTACGCCATCGGCGACGTCACCGGCAGGATACAGCTCGCGCACGCCGCAACATCACAGGGCATCATTGCCGCTGAAAATGCCTGCACTAGGAAGCTTCACAAGTTTGACACGCTGGTTCCGGCGGTAATCTTTACCGCTCCAGAGGCAGCCTATGTCGGGGTATCCGAAATGGAGGCGAAGCAGCAGGGACTTAACACATCAGTCGGCAAGTTCCCATTCCGCGCGTTAGGCAGAGCGCTGGCCGCGGGGCAGCCTGAAGGCTTTGTCAAACTGATCGCTGACGCCGCGTCAGGCAGAATCCTCGGCGCAGCCGTTGTAGGCGCGCACGCAACAGACCTGATTGCTGAGGCCACTTTGGCAATTCGGAGCGAACTGACTGTCGATGAGGTCGGCGGAACTATTCACGCTCATCCGACATTCGGCGAGCTGTGGATGGAAGCTGCGCATGCAGTGCACGGGCGGGCTATTCACGCCGCGCCAGCGAAGAAGAGATGAAGCGCTGACGAGCAGTATGACTTCTCTTTCAGCGCAACGTCAGCTTTAAGAAGTAATGAATGAGATTGGCCTTAGTCATGCTGGCGCACCTCCATTCGCCGAATCTTGAACGCATCAACCGGAACACTTCATGCGAGGATTTGGCGGCGCGCCGCTTCTGTCGCGCCGCTTCTTGACTTCACAGGGTCATGGCCATATCATTCATGTAATTGACTGAGGGTATGCCACTCGTAATAAGGAGGGATCCAATGAAGCGACTAATGTCAGTGGTTTGTGTAATGACAATGGGTATTTCCTGCATGGCAGCACCGCTCAAGGTGGCATTGCTTGATTTCAACGATGAGACGGGGATGAAGGCAGACGCCCTGCTTGGCGGCAAAGTCCAGACGGATACTCTGGCAAAGAAGGGTGCGTACATTCTTGCACGTCAATTGCTCGAAAAGGGCGAGTTCAATGTCATTGACCGGCGCGACTTCACGACTCAGGTCGAGAAGTTCAATCCCAAGGATGCACTGCCTGGCCAGCCACGTCCCTCGTTTATTCACGCCGCACAGATTCTAAATGCTGACGCGGTGGTTGGCGGCAGCTTGATAAGTCTCTCCACCGGGAAGACAACGACCGATCAGGGCGGATACAAAGCCGAGTTCACTACATTGTCACTGAGGGTGATGGTGCGGGCAATGGATTCGATAGATGGATCAGTAGTAGCAGTAGCAGAGGGTGCTGCACGCCAGGAATTCCGCCAGACCGACAATCTGAAGACCGAACTGGGGGAGGATGAGATTCTGACCCTGTTCGACAAGGCTATTGGAGAAGCCGTTGCTCCCCTGAAAGCCGCCCTTGCCAAGAAGATCGCTGTCCGGGAACAGCAGCCACGCCTGCAACTATCAGTGAAGACCACATCTGATCCTGCCATGGTCGAGATCGATGGGGTTCTGGTGGGCACAACGCCGATGGAAGGTCTCGAAGTCTACAAAGGTGACCATGTGATGACAATCAGCCGTCCCGGCCACGTCACGATCACCAAGCGTATCATGATGGAAAAGAATGTTCAGATAAGCGCACCGATGCTCCGAACAGATCTTACAGCTGATGAGAAGAAGGAAATCCTCAGCAAGGCCGAAATAAAGGCCTACATGATGAATGGCAAACCCGATCTACTGATCCAGACTATTGAGTAGTCAGGTGACGCGAGACGGGGGACAGCATCTCTTGCCGTCCCCTGCCCCCTGCATCCTCCGCCTTCTCACCCGTAAACAGGGCCGAAGTTGGCGCAGGCACGGAAGTCAGCGCCCATCGGATCCTGCGCACCGAATGCGGTCCAGGTTGAAGGCCTGAAAATCCGTTCCTCAGCGACGTTATGCATGTAAACCGGAATGCGAAGGATCGAGCACAAGGTGATCAGATCCGCACCGACATGTCCGTAACATAGCGACCCGTGATTGGCACCCCAGTTGTTCATGACCGAATATGCATCACGGAATGCACCATTACCCGTAACCAAAGGTGCAAACCACGTGGTCGGCCAGGTCGGACTTGTACGTTCATTGAGAATCTTGTGAACATTCTCTGGCAGTTCGACAGTGAAACCCTCCGCAAGCTGAAGGACCGGACCGAGACCCTTCACCAGGTTGACACGAACCATCGTTACCGGCATGTTCGCGCGGGTTGTGAACGACACTGAGTATCCGCCACCCGGGAAGTACTCGGTCATTGACGGATGGAACCTGCTTGCCGCCAGGCTGGCATTCATCTCTGCCCCGGTGATCTGCCAGAACGGTTTCATGGCAGGACGCCCGTTAATGGTCTGTCGCCCGGCACCGTCGAGAGATGCCGCGCCTGAGTTCAGCAAATGAATTATGCCTCCCGCAGCATGACCGCCCAGATCATAACCCGACACTCTCTTCACCGAGTCGGGGCTCCAGTAGGTACGAACGTCCGCAAAGACCTGCGCCGTGTTCGTAAGCAGGTAACCAAAGAGCATTGCAACGCCGTTCAGCGAGTCATTCTCTGTTGCTACAATGAGAGGCGCACGCTTGCCGTTCCAGTCAAACGAGGTATTGAGCATCGTTTCCAGGAAGTCGCCGTTCGGGTTATGATCAGTCCATGACCGCTGGCCCTGGAATCCGCCCAGAATAGCATTGTGACCGAGGCCCTCTTCAGCAAAGCCCATCTGTGTGAGGCGGGGATTTCCAAGCATCAAATCGCGCCCGATCATGGCCATCTGAACACATTGCTCGAGTTCCTTATCAAGTGCCTTGCGGCTGCGTCTGCACTTGGACGGATTGTAGTCGGTCCCATGGATAAGGTTGGCCTTTGCCCACTTGAGCGCCTTCTGGAATTCGACCTTGTCGAATATACCACGATCCATGCGACGGGCAAACTCGGTCATGTCAATAGACTCAACACGCATACCGAGATAGCTCTCGAAGAAAGACTGGTCAACTATGGAACCGGCAATACCCATAGAGACACCGCCCATGGCCAGATATGATTTGCCGCGCATGATTGATGCTGCCAGCCCACCCCGGACAAATTGCAGAATCTTTTCCCGGACGTCGTCAGGAATGGTTGTATCTGCCTTATCCTGAACATCACGGCCATAAATACCGAACGCAGGGAGACCCTTCTGGCTATGAGCTGCGAGAACCGCTGCCAGATACACCGCACCTGGTCGTTCTGTGCCATTGAAGCCCCAGACTGCCTTGGGAATCAACGGATCCATATCCATGGTTTCCGACCCGTAACACCAGCAGGGTGTCACAGTGAGCGATACACCAACACCCTCTTTCGCAAACTTCTGTGCCGCCATTGCGGCTTCAGCGGCTCCACCGATGCACGAGTCCGCTATGACGCACTTCACCGGAGATCCATCCGGGTAACGCAAGTGTTTGGCAATGAGCTGTGCGGCGGAGCGGGCCATGGCCATTGTCTGCGCTTCGAGCTGCTTCCGGACAGGACGGCCATCAATAGCTGGACGTATACCGACCTTGGGAAATCCACCGATAAGTTTCCATGCTCCGCTGTTACCCGACTTTTCACTTGCAGCCATGACTATTGCCTGCCTTTCTTTTCTTTTTTTGCGACCAGTAGATTGTTTCAATATTCAAGACATACCGGGCCATAACTTTTGCTACTTCTTTACTCCGCCGCTCGCTGGCGAGGAGAAGTCCTTGCGCGACATGGCCGGTGTCTTCCCCGTCGGCTCACTCAAAACACCGAAATCCAAGTTCGAGACCACGCTCCGTGATGCCTTTATAACCTCACCGGTAATATCAACTCCCGGCCTGGCAAACGCAACGGTTCTGACTTCACTCGCGTCTATGACAACATCATAGTGCCGTGAACTGGCAATTCTACCTACGACGGGATCTATCTTCACCTTGAACTGGTGACGCAATCCGTCGCGGTACAGTTGAAATTCCTGCCTTGAGCGATCGGCCGCGGACTGGACCTCTGTCTGCAGGCGCCTGATCTGCTCCTGCAAAGACTTCTTTCCTGCTTCATCACTTGATGCCAGACGTGCTTCCAGCGCAGCCACCTGAGGCCGGGCGCGCTCCGATATTTCGTTAAGCTGTGCGAACGCGCCGTTCATCCACTTGCGTTCACACTCTCGCACACGATCAGCTACACCGATCTCCTGAGCCACCCTGTCCATGTTAACAACACCCACCTTCGGAGAACGCACAAAGTAAATTCCCGCCACAATCAGCAGCAGTGGTATTCCGTACAATGCGACATCATACAGCTTCCGGTATTTCGATTCATCAACCATGCAGTCTCCCCTATTTGTTTTTCTGACTCTATACCACAGGAAATGCCAGACTGACAAGCATAGTCGAAAGCCATGATGCGTCAATTTGTCCGTCGCGACATGTCGCGTCAATGTCTTGACTATCGTAGTGACTTGCAGTAGATGTGAGTATATTTGATGTCGGAACGCGACCTGGATAATTATGTGTTAACGAGGAGAAATAACATGGCCGAAGAAAAGAAGACTGCAATATCCACTGACTCGTTAATGATCGAGAACCGAACCTTCCCGCCGTCGGCAGAAGTTATCAAGCGGGCTTACATCGACGACAAGAAATACAAAGAAATGTACGACCGTTCAATAAAGGACTCTGACAACTTCTGGCTGGAACAGACGAAGACCCTCGAATGGTTCAAGGCGCCGACAAAAGGCCGCAAGTATACCTGGGACACCGACAAGAAGATTATCGAGCATACCTGGTTTGCTGACGGTGAGCTGAATGTTACAGTCAACTGTCTGGACCGTCATCTCAAGACCTCCACAGCCAAGAAGACCGCCATCATATGGCAGGGCGAGCCTGAAACCGATGTTCTCGAGATCTCGTACGAGGAACTGCACAAAGACGTCTGCAAGTTTGCCAACATTCTCAAGTCCGCCGGCGTCAAGAAGGGCGACCGTGTCTGCATCTATCTGCCGATGATCCCGGAACTGCAGGTGGCCATGCTCGGTTGCGCGCGTATCGGCGCAATTCACTCGATCGTATTCGGTGGATTCAGTTCCGAGTCGCTGGCAGATCGGATCAACGACTCCACCTGTAAGGTGCTTGTCACTTCCAATACGTCACTGAGAGCTGGCAAGTTTATCCCGCTGAAGGCAATGTCTGATGAGGCACTGAAGAAGACTCCCTCAATCAAGACTGTGGTAGTAGTCAAGCGCAACAGCGAGCCATGCAACATGCAGGCAGGTCGCGACGTCTGGTACCATGATGTCATGGCAAATGCTTCCACGGATTGCATACCCGAAAAGATGAACGCCGAAGACCCGCTTTTCATCCTGTACACATCAGGCTCAACCGGAAAGCCAAAAGGAGTCGTTCACTCAACTGCCGGCTATCTACTTCATGCGTCACTCACACACAAATACATCTTTGATGTGCACAATGACGACATCTACTTCTGCACGGCCGACATTGGCTGGGTGACAGGCCACAGCTATATCGTATATGGTCCGCTTTGTAACGGTGCTACCAGCATAATGTTCGAAGGCGTTCCTACCTTTCCGGATGCCGGCAGATTCTGGCACATTATCGACAAGTTCAAGGCAACCGTATTCTATACTGCGCCAACAGCGATCCGCGCCTTGATCAGACTCGGAGACGACTGGCCGAAGAAGCACAGTCTTGCAAGCCTGCGGGTCCTCGGTTCTGTCGGTGAACCGATCAACCCGGAAGCATGGATGTGGTACTACGAGATGATCGGCCACAACAAGTGCCCCATCGTAGACACATGGTGGCAGACAGAAACCGGCGGAATTCTTATTACCCCTCTCCCTGGCGCGCACACACTTAAGCCCGGCAGCGCTTCGCGCCCATTCTTCGGTGTCGAGCCGGTAATCCTGCGCGATGATGCCACCGAGTGCAGCAAGAACGAGGGGGGGAAACTCTGCGTGAAGAAACCCTGGCCTGGAATGATGCGCACGATGTATCGCGATCACTCGAGGTTTATCAGCAC
>JBAXMA010000162.1:0-7092 GCA_037134535.1 bacterium | reverse complement strand
GATCAGAGGCCTCGTAATAGTCCAGACGGGTCGACAGACCGAACCTCGAACGAAGCGGTGCTGCCAGGAGCCCGCTCCGCGTGGTTGCCCCGATCAATGTAAATTTGGGCAGATTCAAACGAACAGATCGCGCCTGCGGGCCCTGATCTATCACAATGTCCAGAACGAAGTCCTCCATGGCCGAGTACAAGTACTCCTCCACAGCCTTCTGCATGCGGTGAATCTCGTCGATAAAAAGGATTTCGCCGCGTGCCAGGTTAGTCAGCAACCCCGCGAGAGTGCCGGGCTTGTCGATCACCGGTCCGCTCGTAGCCTTTATATTCACACCCATCTCAGCTGCAATAATGTGAGCCAGGGTTGTCTTGCCAAGTCCCGGCGGACCTGAAAGAAGCAAGTGATCCAACACATCATTACGGCCGCGAGCAGCATCGACAAACAGTTGAACCCGCTCCTTAATCTTCTTCTGGCCTATGAAATCATCAAACTTGCCAGGGCGCAAAGTCAGCTCAAAGTCAGCATCCGGCGCATTCAGCGTTCTCGGCGTCGGACGTGCAGATGATACGGTGCCCTCTCGCCCTTTGTCATCCCGACTTCTCTTCGGATTCCCGGTTAGCAGCTCTGACTTCATATAACCCTGCTCTCTTCTAATCCCCGCCTTGCGCTTTTGCGAGCGCACTGCGGACTATTTCCTCAACATGCCCGCTCTTACCGCCCTGCTCCATAACCTTCCGGACCATCGTCCGGGCCTCGTTTTGTTTGTAGCCGAGAGAGACAAGGGCAAGCATCGCATCACGAGCAACCAAACTTTCACCAGCTTCACCGCCAATTGGACCTGCAGCGGCAAAGGTCGCACTTTCTCCGACCTTATCGCGAAGTTCGACCACCATTCGCTCTGCCTTCTTCTTCCCGATACCCGAGACCGAACCAAGCCGTTGCACATCGCCGGCACCAATTGCAGCCGCAAGTTCAACTAGTGATATGCCACTCAAGGCGCCTAGTGCAATCTTTGGTCCGATTCCGGTCACGCTCAACAGAAGGACAAACATGCTCCTCTCAGCTTCGGTTTGAAATCCGTACAGCGTGCGCTGGTCCTCGCGTACATGATCGTATGTCAGCAGGCGGCATGTTGCATTGACGACTGGGAGGCGATCATAGCTGCTCAATGGAATGAAAAGCTCGTAGCCGACACCGCCGACATCGAGCACAACCCGCATAGGCTGTTTTTCAACCAGAATGCCCTGGATAAAAGCGATCATTATTGCTTACCTAAATCGGCCTGGGTGCAAGTGCTTTGTGACCTATCCTGCTGTGCAGATGGCATACCGCTATGGCAAGCGCATCACCGGCATCTTCTCCCGGCTCTTCTTTCAATGCAAGAATAGCCATTACCATCCTGCGCACCTGTTCTTTTTCCGCGGCGCCATACCCGACAACCGCCTGTTTCACACTCCGGGGCGCGTACTCGAACACCGGCAGACCCGCCAGAGTACAAACCGCAATGGCTACACCCCTGGCATGAGCAAGAGTCGTGGCAGTCTTCACGTTCTTGCAATAAAACAGACCCTCAACAGCCGCCTGCTCCGGCTTGTGGCGGTCGATAAACGTGGAGAGATCCTCGTGCAGGCATTTCAGGCAATCGCTGAGAGACCGTCGCGGCGGATTGATGATGGTGCCATAATCGACCGCGACGAGTGCCGAGCCGCGTTCCTCAACGACAGCCACTCCTGACGAACGCAGGGACGTGTCCACACCCAGCACGCGCATTATGTCTCCACCCGCGCTATTCCTTTTCCAGTTCCTTCAGGACCTCGTCACTGATGTCCATGTTCGTGTAGACGTTCTGAACATCATCATTGTCTTCGAGATCGCCGACAAACTTGAGAGCTGAAGAAGCCTTTGACTTATCATTCAATGAAACATACACATCCGGCACAAGCGTGATTTCAGAACTGGTACTGGGTATGCCTGCCTTTTCCAGGGCCTCAACAACCTTCAAATAGGCAGGTGGCTCAGTGATGATTTCGAACTGGTCCTCATCAAGATGCATATCCTCGGCGCCGGCATCCAGAACGATCTCCATCAACTTGTCCTCACTCGCAGCACCGGCATCCACAAGTATCTGCCCTTTTCGCTTAAACCCGCGGGTGACCGAACCCTGTGTGGCAAAATTGGAACCGTATCGCGTGAAGATGTGCCGGATCTCTGCGGCCGCCCGTTTCTTGTTGTCCGTCAGGGCAACGATCACCAACGCAACTCCACCGGAAGCGAATCCCTCATAGACAACTTCCTCGAGAGATGCGCCGCCAAGTTCGCCCGCACCTTTCTTGATGGCCCTCTCAATATTGTCCATGGGCATATTGTTCTGACGAGCTTTGGTAATCATGGTTCGCAAGGCGATGTTGGAATCAGCATTACTGCCGCCCTGCTTTGCAAGGATCATCAATTCTTTGCTGAACTTGCTGAAAATCTTGCCGCGCTTGGCGTCTGCTGCGCCCTTTTTGTGCTGAATTGTCTTCCACTTACTATGTCCGCTCATGCTTCTCCAATCCTATTCAATTGCATCCTGAACCAGCCAGCTCTTCCGGCAATCCGCTCACAGATGCTGTTTGCACTCCATATTGAAACCCACCAGATTCCTGTCCGTCTCCTCTCCGAACTCCTGGACCCAACCCTGGTCGAAACCAAGATCTTCAACCGCTTCCCTGACCGCCTCGTACTCGGCCTTGGTTATGCTCCGGCCCCACGGGTCCCCGCCAACCGCCTTATGCGCCGGCGTGTACTGGGCCATCACACTTACGGCAAGCTGCTTTCCTATGTTCCCAGCCAGCCACCGGAGGTTGTCTATTGCCTCCGTCGCATGACCAGGCAGCACAAGCAGCCTGCAGATTGTTCCGGACACTGCAATTCCGTCATCGTCAAGTTTCAATGCACCAGCCTGACGCCACATTTCACGCAAAGCTTCCCTGGCAATATGGGCATATCCGCCGAAGTGCGAAGCCTCCTCGGCTGTCTCAGCATGCGCATACCGCAGGTCGGTCAAATAGACGTTCACCAGCCCGGCAAGTCCGGAAATCGTACCGACATTCTCAAATCCGCTCGTATTATACACAACCGGCAGGGAAATGCCATTGCTTTTCAGGCGACCCACCGCGTCCCTGATAAATGGCAGCCACGGGGTTGGAGAAACGAAATTCCAGTTATGACAGCCTTTCTCCCGCAATGACCGGAGCATTTCGACAAACTCATCAGCCTCATACTCCCGCCCCTCCCCAAGCTGACTGAACCGGTAATTCTGGCAATATATGCAGCGCAGCGTACAGCGGCTGAAAAACACTGTTCCAGATCCGCGTACTCCCGATACCGGTGGTTCTTCACCATGGTGAGGACCACTGGTGAACACCTCCACCCGATTGCCCGCACCGCAAAAACCGCGACTACCTGAACTGCGGTTAACTCCGCACTGTCGCGGGCACAACCGGCAATCCTCCAGCTGCTCAAACTGTGTCACTATCCGCTCGATCCTGCCTTCATCATTCATTAATCCCGGCTTCAATTCTACGGCTCGATGATCTCCTACTCATCATCTTTTTCCACGTGCTTCACGGCCGCGGCGATTATCTTCTGCGCAATACTGGCGGGCACAACGTCATAACGTGAAAAGCTGGTCTCAAAAGTGCCCTGACCGGCGGTCATGCTCCGCAGCTCGGCCGCATACTTGAACAGCTCGGCTTGCGGCATTTCCGCGATGATAATTTGATGCCCGCTTTCCTGCTCCATTCCGAGCATCCGTCCACGTTTATGACTCATGTCGCCCGTAACGTCGCCCATGCAGCTGTCTGGCACCGTTATCCGGACCTTCATGATCGGCTCAAGCAGGACGGGCTTTGCTTTAGTCATTCCATCCCTGAATGCGCGCGACGCTGCTATCTTGAATGCGATTTCAGATGAGTCCACATCATGGAATGTGCCGTCGTATACACTCACCTTGACGTTGGTGACCGGATACCCGGCCAATGGTCCCTTCACCAGAGCTTCAACAAGCCCATTCTGCACAGCGGGAATGAAGTTGGTTGGAATAGCGCCGCCGAATATATCGTTCGCAAACCATTCATCGTCACCTTCTTTCCTGTGCAACACTCGCAGATACACTTCGCCGTACTGACCACGGCCACCAGATTGTTTCTTGTGCTTATAGTGGCCATCGCCAGTCCCGGTAACCGTCTCCCTGTACGGGACTTTGGGCGTATCGAGAAGAACCTCTACATTGCTGCGGTTCTTCATGTTTTCTACAGCAACATCAATATGAACATCGCCCATGCCGGAAAGAAGGACCTCGTGCGTCTCAGTGTCATGCCTTACCTTTAGCGTTGGATCGTCTTCCACAACGCGCGCCAGGGCAACGCTGATCTTGTCCTCATCACTGCGGCTCTTTGCTCTGACGGCAAATGACGTTACCGGATTTGGAAACACCAGCGGCTTGAATGCCACCTTATGGCCCGGTGCGCAAAGAGCATCGTTAAGTTTGGTGTGCTTAAGCTTGGCCAGTGCGACAATATCTCCGGCAGTGGCTGATTCCACCACCGTCTGCGTTTTGCCTGTCATGCTCAAGAGGGCGACAATTCTCTCCTTTTCCCCTTTTGTAGCATTCAAAACCTCGGAGTCGGCAGTAAGTGTGCCACCACAGATCCGGACGAACACGAGCTGGCCGACATGCGGATCGCTCACGGTACGCCACACAAACCCGGCCAATGGCGCCTTTGGCGAAGGATCTATCTCCTTGCCGTCCGCATCCTTGCTCTTGCGGTCTAGCGGCGACGGCATGAGCCGTACAATTCCTTCGAGAAGTTCTGTAACACCCACATCTTTCACCGGCACGCAGGCAAACACCGGCACCAGATGGCAGGCGGCAATCGCCTTCCGGACACCATTCGTCAACTCTTCCTGTGAAAGCGTTCCACCACCAAGGTACTTCTCTAGCAACGCATCGTCAGTCTCGGCGGCAAGTTCCGCCAGAGCGCCCCGATCCGCCTCAACAGTCGGCATCTGATCCGCAGGCACATCCGTGCCTGCAAGAACATCAACGTCGCCTTTCCCTTCAGGAAGCGGAAAAGTTACTGGCACGCACTTCTTGCCCCAAGCTGCCTGGATTTTCTCAACAACGACGTCAAAATCCGCATTTTCACGATCCAATCCAGTGACAACCACTGCACAGGGCAGCCCAAGCTCCTGGATTCTGGCCCACGCCTTCTTTGTGCCGAGTTGAATTCCTGAATTAGCATCAATGGTAACCAGCACTGACTCGCATACACTGCTGGCTGCCACTACCTGCCCGTAGAAGTCCATGTATCCCGGTGTATCGCAAAACACGAGCTGACACTGTCGCCCCGCCTTGGTCTTATACATCACACTGAACGGTTTGGCCTGCAGGGTGATTTTACGATGCTTTTCAGCATCCGTATAATCAGCCATGCTGGAGCCGGTCGATACGGATCCGAGCCGGTCGGTCACCCCGAGTTTGAATAATATAGCGTCAATCAGCGAGGTCTTACCCGTACCCGTGTGGCCCATGATGGCAAACGTCCGAACTGCAGAGACATCAACATTCTTCATAAGTTTCCCTCTCAATAGACTGGTCAGTAGACTGGTCAGGATTCTCAGCAAGAAGCGCCGGATTATTACACGAACCAACGACAACGCACAACCGTATACTTACATTGACTCTAATCACTTAACGACTCAACCGTGAAACCGAGGCCGTGAAAGCACGCGCATTCTGGAAGAGCTTCAGCCATGGCCCCTCTTCCGCCGCCAGCTCACGTGGCCTGTACGACAGCTGTAGCGACCGGAACGCCCGCTCCGGATGTGGCATCATTACGGTTACCCTGCCATCCAGGGTCGTCAAGCCCGTGATGCCGCCGGCGGATCCATTGGGGTTGTAGGGATAACGCACCGCAGGCCGCCCCTTGTTGTCAACGTACCTGAGCGCCACAAGATGATTCTTTGCCACGCCGGCCTGCTGCCCGGTCCTGATGAAATCAGCAAAGCCTTCACCATGCGCTACGGGAATCCCCAGCAAAGACCCTTCCATTCCCTTCAGCAGCACCGAGGGGGAACTGACAACCTCCACTGTGACGTACCGGGCTTCGAATCTCTCGGACCTGTTCCGTGTGAACTCAGGCCAATGTCCAGCCCCTGGAATGATCTCTTTCAACTGGGCGACCATCTGACATCCGTTGCATACGCCCAGCGTGAAAGTGTCGTCACGCCTGAAGAACTCCGAGAACATTTTTTTGAGCTTGCTGTTCAGAAGAATAGACTTTGCCCAGCCCGAACCGGCGCCAAGAACATCACCATAGGAAAATCCGCCACAGGCAGCCAGTCCTGCAAAATTCAGAAGGTTAACGCGGTCCGAGAGAAGATCGGTCATATGCACATCGGTGCAGGCAAAACCAGCCGCGTCAAATGCGGCAGCCATTTCAATATGTCCGTTGACTCCCTGTTCTCTGAGGATGGCCATCGCCGGGCGCCGGCCTGCGGCAACCCTTGGCTTCCTGATCTCATAAGCATACTTGAACTTCATGCCGCCATCCCGCTTATCAAGAATATTGTCGTATTCTTCCTTTGCACATGCGGGGTTATCGCGACTCGCCTGCATCCTGTACGTCAGTTCTGCCCACATCCTGTTCAATTCAGTGACTGTACTTGTGAATACTTTCCGGCCGTCCAATGTCACAGTCAGCCTGCCGTTACGAGATGGCTTTCCGATCAAATGACTGAGTTCTTTCATGCCATGTTTCGCGAGCGTCTTCATGACTCTGGACAACTTGCTGTTCTCAATCTGGATGACGCAGCCGAGTTCTTCCGAAAACAGGATCGAAAGCGGATCGCTGCCGAGACCATCGGCTTTCATTTCAATGCCTGTTCTTCCACCGAAGGCCATTTCGGCCAGCGCAACAAAAAGGCCTCCGTCTGAACGGTCATGGTATGCAAGCAGAAGATTCTTCTCAACAAGCTCCTGCACTGCAGCAAAAAAGGCCACAAGATCTGACGGAGAATCAACGTCGGCGCACTCTGCTCCGACCTGATTAAAGA
>JBAXMA010000161.1:0-7119 GCA_037134535.1 bacterium | reverse complement strand
AATCCCAACTTTGATCGCACAGAAAAGTCCAACTTTGAAAACTACGCGACACGTTATTGTTTTTGTGTTGAATCCGGATGGCGTCCTGTATACTATTTTTGACCAAGAGAGCTATTGAAGCCCGAAATGATGTTTGTAGACGTTAGCGGGGATCAAGACACGTGCAAAGGAAAGTTCTATTTGTTGATGATGAGAAGATAGTTCTGGATATTCTAGCAACCCTCTTCCAAAGTCGTGGTTACGTGGCTCTTTGCACGACGAACGGCAATCAGGCACTTGAAATCATCAAGTTTGAAGGCGTCCGGGTTTGTCTTGTGGATTTGCGTATGCCTGCAATCGACGGTGTACTGTTGTGCCGCCAGATCAAGCAGATGGATCCGCTAGTAAGCGTATTCGCTCTGAGCGCCTACGTGGATTTGTACACCCCGGAGCAGTTCAAGGAATTCGGCTTTAACGGCCATTTTTCGAAGCCCTTTAAGATTCAGGAACTCATAGGCGCTGTTGATAAATGTTTTGCAGCGGAGTAGGCCTCATTCCTGGCAGGCATCAGCTTTCCTGTCGGCCAGCAGATGAATACCCGGCAGATAGCACTTGAGGACGAGTTGCTGGCGAGTGCCTGGGAGCGGTATCCGGCACAGCATCTTGATGACTACCTCGTGAGAGGGGTAGAAGACCCCCGAATCAATGCGCAATCCATTCTGACTCGCGGGCTCATCCTTGATATTCTGTTTCCGGGGAGGTTCACCCGGGAAATTGATTCTGAAATCCGCTTTGGTGTCGTTCTCACCTGGATCCTTCGTGAACTGGAATCGCATCGCGACCGCAGTAGGCTGCTGGAAGATATCGCGAATGGCACCGACAGCTCGATCCCTGGAATTGTCACTGAAACGTATTGTTGGCTGCAGGTAGCCGGTGCTCCGGTGGCCGACTATATTACACAAGCTCTCAACTTTCAGAATCCGGATGATCCGGCTCAACTCCTGAATCCTGTGACACTTGACACGTTTATGGAGTTCTGGCGCTCCCACCTGCCAGACTGCAATCAGCCACGCCCTTCAATTCTGGAGGTAGCCTGTGGTTCTGCCAATGACTATAGGTTCCTTTGTGCTTCCGGCATTTCAGACCACATTAATTATGAGGGGATTGACATCTCGGAAAAGAATGTCGCCAATGCACTGCGCCGCCATCCAGAGGCCCGCTTTGTACAAGGCAGTATTCTAAGTTCTGGCATTGCTGATGCGAGTTTTGATTACGTCTTTGCGCATGACCTCATAGAGCATCTCTCACCCTCTGCAATGGACCGTGCAGTTGAGGAAATGGCAAGGATGTCGCGCCGCGAGGTGTGGATTCACCTGTTTCGTGCCACGGAGGATTGTGACCATATAATTGCACCTGAACCGCCGTATCACTGGAACACAATCTCCACCAGTTTGCTTTCCAGACAGTTTTCGGCCAATGGATTTGACACGGAAGTGCTGTTTGTCGGCAAATGGCTTTCCGGCAAATTTAGCATCGGGGAGCATTACAATCCCAGGGCTGCGACTCTTATTGCGTCCAGGCAGGTTGTCCGCCAGTACCATCACCTCAGACCACAGTGCTGAAGAAATCGATCAGTTTCTGCTCAATCTTCAGGTAGTCCGGTGAAGGCGACACTATAGCGAAACCGACTGCATTGAGATGTGATACGCGTGTCTTGCGGCACCAGCGGCATCGGAGTTCCAGGTCTATCTTGTCCGTACCGGCTATCTTCTTGTCAATGTGAACGGTAACCTGAATAAGTTTTCCAGACGGGATGATTTCTTCGCAGTGAAGGCGCAATCCTTCTCTAGTGAGGTCAATTACCACGCCGATACGCCGCCCGGTAGCTGTTTCGGTTACTGTCCAGTATTCGTAGGTTTCGCGACGCTCTGTGCTACGTTTCTCTTTCATGGCTATCTCCAGGTACGTTCTATGACATGGAAGACGGACCGGCACGCCTCACTTTGACGTGACTCGTTCGATCACGAGCTTCTTCCAGTTATTGAGGTTTTCAAGATCGGTGTCGCTCAAGTCCACTCCAACAACATGTTGAGTGCCATTCGGGATGCGTTGAACCCACATTACCCTTCCCGTAAGATTCCTGGCTGTGCGGAGTGGAGTTGTAAATGCCACGGAAAGGTTCAGTACCGCTCCCACTACCGGTGGGAAGTGTGCGGTGAAACTGAGTCCGCAAGCCGAAATATCCCTGCTGAAACAAAAAAGAGTCTGCTGCGACAGTTCGACAGTTTCGGCGCTGCGTTTGACCTTGATGTTGACAATGTTTTTGTCGTCAAATCTGTGTCTGGTCCTCTTTTCCGATATCATGGTTCCTCTGCCGGTGATTGAATCTACGGCCCAACGGGGTAATAGCGCAGTCGTGAAAACCTGTTTATATAGGTTTATCCATCTGGTGTCAAACATTCTTCAGCGACAACATTCTTCAGCGTTCGTCCCGGCCCCGTCCCGGCCCGGCTCCCACAAGCGTTGGATTATTTACTTTCATCCTGCACCCTGCAACGAGCATAATGCGGCCCTCGATATCAGGAGGCACCATGAGTAGACCTGTGTTTATAACAGAAGAGTTTTTGCTTGAAACAGAAGAAGCACGGCTACTCTATCACGAGTATGCCGCCCAGATGCCCATTCTGGATTTTCACTGTCATCTTCCTCCGGCTGATGTGGCATCGGACCGGCGGTGGCACAATCTGGCGCAGGTGTGGCTGGCCGATGATCACTACAAGTGGCGGGCGATGCGATCGAATGGTGTACCGGAAAGATATTGCACCGGGGCCGCTTCTGAATGGGAGAAGTTTGAGAAGTGGGCTATGACGATGCCATTTCTCGTTCGCAATCCGCTTTATGACTGGACACATCTTGAGCTTGCCCGATATTTTGATATTTCCGATCGTCTGCTCAGCAGGGAGACGGCCCTTGAAATATGGGACGAGACCAGTCGGAAGCTTGCCCTGCCGGAATTTTCCTGCCGCGGGTTGATGAAACGGTCACGGGTTACACATATCTGCACGACCGATGATCCTGTTGATTCACTCGAACACCACAAGAGGATTGCTGCAGATACTTCGTTCGAAATCAGGATACTACCGACATGGCGGCCTGATAAGGCGTTGGCGGTTGAGAACGCTCCGGACTTCAAGGTCTGGGTGGACAGGCTTGAAGCGGCTACCGATCTGGACGTGAGCGATTTCGAGTCGTTTCTGGCCGCATTGCGCAAACGGCAGGCAATTTTCCACCAGGCCGGTTGCCGCCTCGCTGACCACGGCATGGAAACAGTCTGCGCAGTTGACTATACAGCCCGTGAAATTGATTCAATCTTCCTGAAGGTTCGTGCCGGTGGAGCGGTGGGAGATGACGAGGTTCTCAAATTCAAGTCCGCAATGTTCTATGAACTGGGAAAGATGAATCATGAAAAGGGGTGGACTCAGCAGCTTCATATAGGGGCTATGCGCAATAATAGCACCCGTGCCGCACTGACTGTAACCCCGAACACAGGATGTGACGCCATAGGTGATTCTGAGCTGGCACGTCCGCTTGCAAGGTTTCTGGACAGGCTCGATAAAACAGATCAGCTTGCCAGGACGGTTCTGTACAACATCAATCCGCGCGATAACGTACTATTGACCGCTCTGATGGGATGCTTCCAGGATGGTTCAGTTCCGGGCAAGATGCAGTTGGGCAGTGCCTGGTGGTTCCTGGATCAGAAGGACGGCATGGAACGGCAGATTGACGACCTGTCCCGGAATGGTCTGCTCAGCCGGTTTGTCGGCATGGTTACCGACAGTCGATCTTTCCTGTCCTTTACGCGGCATGAGTATTTCCGCAGGATTCTCTGTAATATGCTCGGTAACGATATGGCGACCGGCCGCATACCGCGCGACTTCGGGCTGATTGGCGGAATGATACGTGATATCAGCTATAACAATGCGGCTGCCTATTTCGGCTTTGATACTCCGGCCAAGTAATGAAAACTCGTCACCTAAGCGCAATATTTTTTGTCGCCGTAGCCGCACTGCCATTTGTGATAATGAGTTTCACCGGCAAGGGGCGGGAGGAGCGTGATGCATCCAAGCCGGAAACGCTTGTCATTATTTCCCCGCACAGACGCGAAGTCAGGCTTGAGTATCGCCGAGCATTCCGGGAATGGATGAAGAACCGGTTCGGCCGGAATGCTGAGGTCACATGGGTTGATGTCGGCGGCACGACGAAGATCATCAAGTACCTGGAATCAGAATTCGGACAGGCAACCAACTCAGTGAGAGAAGACCTGCTGTTTGGCGGAGGAGTCTCGCCGTACCTGATCTCGAAGAAGAATGGCTGGCTGGAGCGTGTCGACTTGCTGTCAGGTACTATGGTCGGGATTGCGCCACTTTGCGCCGGTCTTCCTGTGTATGATCCCGATCACTACTGGTATGGCGTCGCATTGAGCGGCTTTGGCATTATCTACAGCCGCCAGGTGCTTGACCAGTTGGGCCTGAGTATTCCGGTAACATGGGAGGATCTTGGTGCCCCTGGTTTCTTCACATGGATTGCATCCGGCGATCCGAGGTCCAGCGGATCTGTGCATAAGTGCTATGAAATCATTCTCCAGGCGTATGGCTTTGAGAAGGGTTGGGGCCTTATCACCAGGATATGCGCCAACGTTCATCGTTTCGGTGAAGGCGGCGGAGTCGCCCCGCTTGAAACAGCTACGCGTGATGTGGCCGCCGGCATGGCTATTGACCAGTATGCCGAAACCGTGGTTCGCCTTGCGGGACGGGATAAACTGGGATTTGTTCTTCCTGCCGATGTGACCGTGATGGACGCAGATGCCATAGGCATGCTGAAGGGCGCTCCGTCCCCGGAACTTGCAAAGCTTTTCATGGAGTTTGCATTATCAATGGACGGTCAGCGGGTGCTGTATCAACCAGTTGGTGCTAACGGGCAGCGGTTTGCTCTCAATCGCATGCCCGTTCTTAAGGCGTGCTATGAAAATCCCGGTGCACCGGCAGCCAGACCATACGAGCAGACGGGCAGTCTTAAGTATGACCAGCGTAAAGAGTCTGTTCGCCGTGATATTCTGGCTGCCCTGATCGGAGTGTTTCTGATAGATGCCCATACTGAGCTTGCAGGTGCGTGGAAGTGTATCATCAGGGATGGCGTAAAGCCGGATGATCTGAGCCGGCTCTGTGCCCCGCCGGTAACAGAGAACGAATTGGAGTCGCTTGCAAAGCAATGGCAGGATCCGAGAAAGAAAGCGGAGATCGGGGCGCGCTGGGCCGCAGAAGCCAGGAGCCGGTATAGTGCGATAACGTCTCAGTGACGGGTTATTGAGGAGATATTGGAATGACGGAGAAAGCTGCGTCAATAGAAGTCAGTAATGTTTGCAAGCGTTTTGGTGCCGTAACAGCGTTGGATGACGTCTCCTTCAATGTGCGGGCGGGTGAGTTGTTTTTTCTGCTTGGTCCTTCGGGATGCGGTAAGACAACCATGCTGCGCATTCTTGCCGGTCTTGAAGAACCGGATTCCGGCAGGATCCTCTTCAACGGCAAGGACATAGCCCTGCTGCCGCCGCACCGCCGCGGGGCGCCGATGGTTTTTCAAAACTATGCGCTGTGGCCGCATTTGTCAGTGAATGAGAATGTCGCGTTCGGTCTTGTAGAGCGCAGGATTCAGAAGGCCGAGATCACCGCCAGGACTCAGGAAGCGCTCCGCCGTGTCGGACTCGAGGGACTCGGCATACGGATGCCCGGGCAGTTGTCCGGCGGTCAGCAGCAGCGGGTTGTGCTGGCCAGGGCATTGGTCCTGAACCCGGCGATAGTTCTGCTGGATGAACCGCTTTCCAATCTTGATGCGAAGCTCAGGGGTGAAATGCGCGAGGAAATCGAAAAACTTCATCGCGAGACAGATATTACTTTCGTCTATGTAACGCATGACCAGACCGAGGCGCTGTCACTGGCTGACCGGATGGCGGTGATGCAGGGTGGCCGCATCCGCGCTGTCGGTTCGCCGCTGGAGTTGTATCATCGGCCTGCGAATATCTTCTGCGCCGATTTCCTCGGTGAATCAAATCTGGTTCCCGGGATCGTTGAGGGGCAGGACGGAGACCTGTTCAAGGTGAAGACCTCGATGGGTTTGTGGCTGGTGACCCCCACGAATAAGGCAGTTCCGCCCGTGCAAGGCACCAGTGTTACCTGTCTCGTCAGGCCGGAAAACCTCAGGCGTACCGGCTTGCCAGGTTCAAACAAGATCATGGCAGAGGTTCGGTCGCTACGGCTTAACGGCGCAACGGTAACGGTGGGGTTGGAGACTGGCGGCCACATTCTGAAAGCTGTGATTTTGAGTGAATATACAATGGACCTCCGGCCTGGGATGCAGGTTGAATGGTATGCAGATCCGGTGAATACGGGTTGTATTGTCGAGGCTTAGTGAACATGTTTCCGGAGAGCTCCTGATGCGTCCTCGTGATTTTATACTGCCGGGCTTGATTCTGGCGTTTCTACTGGCGTTCCTGGTGTGGCCGCTTGTTTATGTGTTTAAGAACGCAGTATTTGACACGCAGGGTCCGACATTATTCTATCTGCGCATGATGTTGACTGATCCCGCGCAACTTCAGGCGGTAGGCAACAGTTTTCTGATTGCGGCTCTGGTGACGGTATGCTCACTCTGTATTGCCATGCCGGTGGCATGGGTTGTTGCACGCCGTTCATTCCGAGGCAGGTCGCTGATCTCGTGGGCGGTTATGATCCCCATGATCCTTCCGCCTTTTGTCGGCGCAGTGGGCATGAAGATCATGTTTTCCCGCTTTGGCGCATTCAGCACGCTGATGACGAAGCTGGGAATCACCAGCGGTCCGGTTGACTGGCTGGGGGTCTCGCCGCTGGGCGGCGTGGTGATTATGGAATCGCTGCACTTGTTTCCGGTGCTTTATCTCACTCTTGTGGCTGCCTTTTCGAATATCGATCCTTCCCTTGAGGAAGCGGCGGCGAACCTGGGATCGTCACCGTGGAGTGTGTTCCGCCGCGTTGCTATTCCGCTCGCAGGCCCGGGCCTTTTTGCCGGGACAATACTGGTGTTCATATGGTCGTTCACGGAGCTGGGTACGCC
>JBAXMA010000160.1:0-7129 GCA_037134535.1 bacterium | reverse complement strand
GTTCTGGGCAGACCGGTCGATATTGAGCTGGTATTTATCAAGCTGGGAAAGATTCTTGACGCAACTGTCGTGAAACCGCAACAGGCGGGCGGCATCGTCGGATCTCTTAAGGATATTGTTCTCAGCGATCTTGTTCAGATTCTCTGTGCTGGAGGCAAGAACACGAAGATGGAATTTACCAGTGATGCCGATAAGGGTGTACTTTATATTTCTAACGGCGATATTATTGAAGCGGCGTGCGGCGATGTTCACGGCGCAGAGGCTTTTTATAAGCTGATGACATGGAAGACAGGAACATTTGCTGCTGTTCCTTGCGACCAGTTTCCGGAGCGAAACATCCAGTTGTCCGTAATGTCCCTGCTGATGGAGGCGGCCCGTCGAAATGACGAGTGCGCTACTGCCTGATCAGGATTTATCTTTAGCGCAGGAGCAATAAATGAAAATAGGTGTCAGTACTTATAGCTATTCGAGGTTGGTTGCACCGGGAAAGATGTCGATATTTGATGTCGTGCAGAAGGTGAAGGAGATGGGTTTTGGGTCCATTGAGTTTGCCGGACTGCAGGTGCCGGAAGGGGTGAGTATCGAGTCGGCTGCAGTCAAATTACGTGAGTTGTGTGCCAGTAATGGATTAGTAATTGCGAGTTACACGATTGGTGCCGATCTTCTTAATGGATCAGGAGGAAATCTTGGCAAAGAGATCGAAAGATTGCGGTCTGAAGTCAGGATTGCAAAACTGTTGAATGCACCGCTAATGAGGCATGACGCTACGAGAGGGTTTTCAGATGGCCATCTCGGCGCCAGGGGATTTACTGATGCACTGCCGATTCTCATTGAAGGGTGCCGTGCAGTTACTTCCTATGCTGAGTCAGTGGGTATACGCACAATGGTGGAGAATCACGGGTATTTCTGCCAGGACAGTGAGCGAGTCGAGCAACTTGTTAACGGCGTGAACCATGCCAACTTCGGAGTTCTACTTGATATTGGCAATTTCCTTTGTGTTGACGAGGATACTGCAAAAGCTGTCGCTCGTCTGATTCCGTATGTGTTCCACGTGCATATCAAGGACTTTCACGTAAAGTCCGGGAATGAACCTGATCCCGGAAGCGGGTGGTTTCAATCCAGAGCGGGGAACTACCTTCGAGGCTCAGTAATCGGGCACGGGAACGTGCCTGTCCAACAATGCTTGCGGCTCATTCGACGAGCCGGTTACGATGGAGTTGTGTCAATTGAGTTTGAAGGGATGGAGGATCCGCTTACCGGGATTGGCGTGGGCAGGGATAATCTTGCACGGTTTCTGAGAAGTGCAGGGGGCTAACCACGCGAAAACACTTGTCTGGGAAAGAGTCATGAGTCATACTCCGCCCAAACAAATGTGATAATTGTCTGGAGATTCAGCATGGATAAGAAGTCGGATTTCATTGATACAGATCTGGTGCTCAGGCGTGAAGGAAAACCTGCTGACCCGTACCGCCGGGGTCAGCAGGCCGGTCTCAGTGAAGAGAGCGATGTGCCGATGAAGTCCATTTCAGAATTGAGCCTCGGGCGAATGGTGAAGCACAAAGCCGAGGTTAAGAGCGGCCTTGTAAGTGCTATCAATGAGATTGAGACACTGCGTATGCGCCAGACTGAACTGGAGCAGGAGAAACGGGACCTTCAGGAGCTTGACCAGAAGCAGGTTGAGTACGAACGGGGCAAACGCGAGGTTATTGATCACCTCGATCAGGGGATTGTAGCCCTGGAGAAGAAAGAAGTTCAGTCGGCGCAGCTGACGGAGTTGCTCGTAGTCACCCGTAACAGGTTCAAGGATGCCTTGAAAGAGATTGAGCAGATCAACGAAGATACGTGGCCCGAGGAGGACTTCCGCAGGGAACTCTACAGAGCTCTTGTTGTCATTGATGATGCCAGGATTGAGTACAATAAGGCGCTGGCCAAGATTCATGCGCTTGAAGGCGCGAGGGAATCCATTCTTGATGAGGGTTCCATCGGGAGGGTGTCGGGTAATCAGGAGCAGGGGTCAGAGAAAGGCTTTGGCGCCTGGGTTAAGATCGGTTTTGCCGTGTCGATTCCTTTTTGGGCATTGGTGATATTTGCTACTACAGTCTATCTTGTTCTGCACTTTGGATTGCGATCCTGAGATGAGTATCTTCTCACGAAGAGGTTCCATATTTTCCAAACGGGTCGATAAGATTGAGGGTGAACTTTCGACTATTTCCGCAAGGCTTAAATCCCTGTCTAAAGATGTTGAAAAGCAGGGAGATGCTGCAGTGGAGCGAGTTGGTGAGTATAGACGCTCTCAGGTTGTACCTCCGGCACGAGTGCAATCTGCACAAGTGCCTGCGTCTAAGCCTGCGGCAGATGTCGGGACAGGACCGGCAGACTTACAACGTGGTCGCGCCGCAGGTCAAAGGGCTGCCCGGTTGGACGAGCGCAAAACTCCGCACGAATCACAGGGCGTTTCAGCGAGGTCGGTAGTGGGCGATGATGAACAGTTTGCCAACTACTTCATGAGCGGTGGTTTGAAGAAAGAAGTGGTTGAGCCATTGCGCAGAGAACGGCACATTCAGCGGCGAAGGGCGCTATTCCTGATGATGTGTTTTCTGGCCCTGGTTTTCGCGCTGCTTTATTTCAAGTTGTGGCGATAGGCCGCACGGTGCATGAGTTGATTCATCTGGCAAATGGCACTACCGGCCATGAGCACTTACCGGCGAGGCAGGGACTGTCACCAATGGTATGGATTCCGGCGGTAGATCGCGGCAGAACGAGACGAACACATTCTCATTGCGTGTGATCGGATCAGTGATGGTCATACGGCGCAAAACGTGGCCCGTCGAAGTCTTGAAGACGACATCGTAGCTCTTGAGGTCGGCGGGGCAGGGTATCCTGGCGATCTGAAGCCACATAGGCAGACTTTCCCATCGCCTGTCATCGGGGGCATCAAGTGCGAGCATGGCAATTTCCGCAATAAGTCCAAGGCCTTCGTTCTTCTGCTTGATTTGATCTGCAATCACCTCTTTAACGACTATTCTTGTGACATCCTTCAGCGCTTGCATCGCAGCCTTACGTTCCAGAGTCTTCAGAAGCAGTTCTGAGACATTGGAGAAATGGTAGCTGCGTCCAGCCAGTGCCCCGTTGAAGTATATCTCTGCATAGGCGGGCTGGGGAATAGCGGGCAGTCCGGAGTACATCATGCTACCCTTGGGTGATCGCCCTATGCCTACAAAGCACACGAGCTCGGTTGCACCGTTGTTAGTTCGCTTGCCCTTCAGTCTGCCTGCCGGACCGATTGCGCCGGTCTGATCGTCAATCGATACTCCGCTGACCAGGTTTGATGCACATCTGTATTGCAGGGCGGCGTTTGAGTAGTCACGGGATAGTTCGAGGCAAAAACCGGCCATGTACCGGCTGTAGGCGTCGTCAGGAAATCCGTCCAGAGATTGAAGGTTTCTGATGATGTTACGGGCCTCTACGGCGGCGTCATCCCATTTGCCGCGAGCCAGAAAATTCTTGGCAAGGAATGAGTGGAGAAGCGTGCGTTCGAACGGCGGACCACGATAAGAGATAGTCATGTCATTGGCCAGAAAACTTGCGCCAGTTTGAGTGGCACTGTGAGTCGTGAGGTAACGTTCACGCTCAACCGCCTGCAGGAGGTCTGTCGTGCTGCTCTCATACCTGTGCATTGCCTGCCGGATGAGGCCGCGCTCCATCAGGAGGAGTATTGCGTCCTTTTCGTCCGGTTTGATTTCAGCCAGCGTCTGATCGGCTTGGGTGAACCTGCTTGCATAGAAGTGACTGCGCGCCGGTGCAAGTTTCTGACTCATGCATCCGGAAAGAGAAAATCCGAGAAGGATGAGACATCCTCCCCGGATTAAGAGATCGCGCCCGCCACGCATGCTGCGTTCCTTCGTCCCGCCCTAAGTGCAGGGCAGGATACCCGATTATCGAAACAAGGAGTTGACTACCAACCAATAATCGGCTTGCTGGCCTTTCGAGCACGTTCCACTTGCGGAGCAAGCTCGACCAGTCCTGTTTCCAGATCGGTAAGTTCAACAGTGAACTGGTAATAAACTTCTTCTTTTGAGGAGACGCGAACTTCCCTGCCGCTTGCTCTCGTCAGTTCCACCACAGATCCAGTGATCATATACCTGGCTCCGAGCTGTTTACCGATTTTAACAGCAGTTTCAGGCGTTACGTGCTTGTTCTGGTAGCCCTGTTCCTTCAGTAGATCGTCCCGCCTTGCGGTATTGACGAACTTCATCTTGCCGGCATCCATCAGTTTTGAGCGCATCGTATCCGTCATTGCCTGTGTGTCGATGTGCATTGTTGTGCGGTTTTCCACGCTGAAGATTGCCACAATAGGAGCAGCAGAGATCTTCTTCATGAATTCCGATGCAAGCATCCTGTCCACCATCTCGCTGCTCATGTTGCGCAGATCTGAATAGTCGTACTTGGCGTCCATTGGTTTTGAGGTATTGACGTCGACGGTCTGAACTGATTGCTGGAATGCCTGACAGCCAGCGCCCAGGATGACTGCAATCCCCGCCAGAAGAACCGGACGTGCACAGCGAAGTACTCGACTCATAATGTCTGCCCCCGTTTTGTTAAAGAAACTCACCTTGCAACACCAATTCGTGTGGGTATGATCCCAAACGTCTGCAGCGGCGTCAAGTGTTTCATTGTGAATTATGAATTCATGTTGAATAGTAGCTCCTTAGAGATGAGGCTGGTGGGTGGCGTGATTGTTCAGTCGTGTGAGTAGTTGTGAATAATCACTTGCGGATGAGAGGGTTGGGCAATAGAGTGCTGTGGTTTATACGATTCAGATTCACAGGGCGCATGTGTCGCGGTGTGGCAGGCGATGGGTAAGGAGGAAGATCTGGAATGAGTGATGCGGTAACAGACAGAATTGATGTGGCTTATGTGGCGCGCCTGGCGCGCCTTGAACTTAGTCAAGAAGAGCTTCAGTCATTCCAGAGCCAGTTGCAGGACATTGTGGGCTATGTCAAGAAGGTCAGGGAACTTGATGTGAGTTCGATTGAACCGATGTCCCACGGAATTCCTGTTCACAATGTATTCCGTAAGGACGAACCAGCGGAGGGATTGCCGCAGGAAGTTGTGCTGGCTAATGCGCCGTCAACACGTGATGGTCAGTTCATTGTCCCGAGAATTGTGGAGTAACTGGAGCTGCGCCGCTCAGTAGAGAGCATGCAGATACGGGTTGGTCAGGTTTTGTTGTGACAGATGATGCAGCCGATTGGATACCAATGAAAAATGCCGGTGAATTGACTGTTCATGAGGCCATTACGCTTCTGGAGAGCGGCAAATGCAGCTCTTCAGAACTTGTGACAGACCTGCTTGCCGTTATCCGCGAGCGGGATAAGGATATTTGCGCTTACGTAAGCGTTGATGAGCAATCTGCGCTGGCGCAGGCAAAAGCGGCGGACGCTGCAAGGTCTGGCGGTGTGCAGGGGAAACTGCTCGGTATTCCTATTGCCGTTAAGGATGTTTTGAATGTCGCTGGCCAGCCATGCACCTGTGGCTCGCGGATTCTGGACGGGTATGTTTCGCCATACGATGCCACCGTAATCTCAAGGCTTCGTGCCGAAGGAGCGATTTTCCTTGGCAGGACCAACATGGATGAGTTTGCCATGGGATCGACCACAGAGAACTCCGCTTTCAAAGTTACCCGTAATCCAGTGAACCCCAAGTTTGTACCGGGTGGTTCGAGCGGCGGTTCAGCGGCGGCGGTTGCTGGGGATGAGGCAATTGCAGCCCTTGGTACTGACACCGGCGGCTCAATCCGTCAACCGGCAGCCTTCTGCGGCTGCGTAGGCCTCAAGCCGTCCTATGGTCGGGTTTCGAGATATGGGCTTACGGCATTCGCTTCGTCCCTCGATCAGGTCGGGCCTATTTGCAAGAATGTCCGTGATGCTGCCCTGATCCTTGAAGTCATTGCCGGGCAGGACAGGATGGATTCCACCAGTGTGGATATTCCTCTTGCTGCCTGCGGACCTGCGCTTAGAAAAGACCTGTGCGGTGTGACGCTTGGGCTTCCTCGCGAATACTTTGTCAAGGGCATGGATTCTGATGTCGAGAAGAGAATCATGGAAGCTGTTGAGACATGTCGCGAGCTTGGTGCTGAAATTGTTGACGTTAATCTTCCGCACACAGATTATGCCGTTGCGACCTACTACATCATTGCCACGGCCGAGGCTTCAGCAAACCTGGCGCGCTTTGATGGCGTCAGGTACGGGCGGCGAGTTGATGGCTCCGATCCGCTCGATATGTACCGGAGGACGCGGGCTCAGGGGTTTGGCATGGAAGTGAAACGCAGGATCATTCTCGGAACATATGTTTTGAGTAGCGGCTACTACGATGCCTATTACATCACAGCGCAGAAAGTTCGGGCGCTTATTCGTGCTGATTTCGAGAAGGTATTTGACCGATGTTACGCTTTATTGGCCCCGGTTGCGCCGACACCGGCCTATGAGATTGGCGAGAAGGTAAATGACCCACTTCAGATGTATCTGGGTGATATTTTGACTATCCCCGCAAATCTAGCTGGAATCTGCGGCTTGTCCGTGCCATGCGGTTTTGCTGGCAACGGGTTGCCCGTAGGGCTGCAGGTGCTGGGTCCCGCATTCAAGGAAGAGCGGGTTCTGCATGTTGGTCACGCATTTGAACGTGCCCGGGCAGAGAAAGCTGGTGCTGCATGAAGTATGCCGTGGCAATAGGCCTCGAAGTTCATGTCCAGCTCAGAACGAAATCCAAGATGTTCTGCTCCTGTAAGAGCAGCTTCGGGCATGCTCCGAATTCCCATGTATGTCCGGTATGTCTCGGATATCCAGGAGCGATGCCTGTGATGAATGGGGAAGCCATAAGGTACACAGTCATGGCTGGCCTGATGATCGGATCCCGGATCAGTGAGTACAGTAAATTCGATCGAAAGAGCTATTTCTATCCTGATATGCCGAAGAACTATCAGATCACCCAGTATGACAAGCCTCTTTGCATCGGCGGCGAAGTGTGCATTGAAGCCGGTGAGTCAATGAAAGCGGTGCGTATCACCAGGATCCACCTGGAAGAAGATGTGGCAAAGAATATGCATTTTGCTTCATCCAGCGGCATAGAC
>JBAXMA010000159.1:0-7179 GCA_037134535.1 bacterium | reverse complement strand
ATCGTCATGATGCCGGGCGCTATTTACCTGGGACTGACCGCCGGGCAGACACTGGGCTCGGCGGCTGAATGGGTCACCATCATCCTTTTTGCAGAGCTGGCGAAACGCAGTTTTTCAAAGCTCAAGCGACAGGAAGTATATGTCCTGTTCTATGTTGCATCGTCTGTTGCAGCGGTAACACTGGCACAAGTGGCACTGGCAGGTGGCCCGTTCGCCGGAATAATCTGGAACCAGTATCTCCTTCAATCACCCCAGACCAGCACCATCGCCGGTGATATTCCCGACTGGGTCGTACCGCCGGCCACGTCCGCTGCCATTCAGGACAGAAACCTGCTGCACCATGACTGGTGGTGGAGCGCGTCGCATGGCGCTTTATCACCAATCCTGCTGATCGTGATCGGCTACATCCTTGGCCGCCTTGCATGGTTCGGACTGGGCTACGTCATGTTCCGGATCACCTCTGATCTGGAAAAACTGCCCTTCCCCATGGCTCCCGTTGCCGCACAGGGTGCCACCGCCCTGGCCGAGTCCACCATCCGCACTGGTGAAGAGTCACAAAATGAGGAAAAACCGTGGCGGTGGAAGGTGTTCAGCGCCGGTGCATCGTTCGGTATCGTGTTTGCGTCACTTTATGTCCTGCTCCCTGTCGTCACAGGGCTCTTTCTCGCAAAGCCGATCATGCTTTTTCCCATCCCGTTCGTGGATTTCACCAGAAATATTGAGGGTATTCTACCTGCAAGTCTCGTGTCGTTCAGCTTCGATGCGGGACTGTTCCTCGCCGGAATGATTCTACCCTTCCGGTTGATACTCGGAACATTCGCAGCGATCATTGTCACCAGCATTCTAGGCAATCCGATACTTCAGCACTTCGGCTTCTTCAAACATTGGACACCTGGGAATGGTCTCCTGGTTAACCAGATGATTCTCAATTTTGATTTCTGGCTGAGCGTTTCAATAGGCATGGCCGGGGCGGTTGCCCTGGTTGGAGTCTATTTCCTCATCAAAACATTCCGGAAGGAGCGGCAGACACTTCGTGATCAGACTGCGGGCAGCAGTCCAAAACCCGTTGTCAACATCAGTCCTCAAGATTGCCGTAAACCATCCAGGGATCGGGGTGACTTCCCCATGTGGGCGGGAGTGGCATTGTTCGCGGTCTCTACGTTCGGGTTCGCCTGGATCAGCCATGTGCTTGTTCCGGGCTTCCCTTTCTGGATAATCCTCCTGTTCGGCTTCATATGGACACCTCTCAACTCGTATATCTCGGCGCGCCTCATCGGACTGACCGGTCAGGGCGTCGGCGTTCCCTTTCTGAAAGAGACCGCTTTCATTACGAGCGGGTACAAAGGAATCGACATCTGGTTCGCGCCAATTCCTCTCGGTGATCATGGCGGAGTCGCCCAACGCTTTCGGGAACTGGAATTGACCAGAACAAAGTTCACGTCGATCATCAAGGCCGAGATCATGATGATGCCGGTGATCTTCGTCAGCAGCTTTCTGTTCTGGGCGTTCTTCTGGCACCTCAACCAGATTCCTTCGGACTCATTCCCGTACGCTGCGCAGATATGGCCCGTGGCCGCACGGCAGTCGTTCCTGATTTTGACCGCCAACAATTCCGCTCAACCCCTTCTGCTCGAGGCCCTGAAACCAGATGTCATTGCCGCCTCCGCCGGCGTCGGACTTGCGTTGTACTGCGGCCTTAGCTGGCTCGGCCTGCCAATCATTTTCTTCTACGGGATCATAGGCGGCATCGGGGCCCCCCTGCACGCGGGCCTGCCCATGCTCATTGGAGCGCTGGTTGGCCGTTACTACTTCACACGAAAGTTCGGCAGTGAGAAGTGGAACCGGTACGTGCCTGTCGTGGCGGCCGGATTTTCGTGCGGCATGGGCCTCGCCGGAATGACAGCTGTCGCCTTTTCGCTAGTGGCGCAGTGCACGAAGAATCTGCCGTATTAAGAGTTCAATTACGCATAGGAAGACTGCATGACTCCTCACGAGAGAATTTTCGGAGACCGCCAGAACGGTGAAAGCCACCGCACGGTACTGCCATGGCGGCTTGCGCTGGCATTCTGCTGGTTGAATATCCGTAACAGGATGGGCCGCCTATCGCTGGTTCTGATCGGGATAGCAATCGTCGTCGCATTCCTGATGTCGTCGTTGACATACCACAACCTTGTTGCCGAGCTCATGAAACAGGACAACGTGCATACTCGCGCCGTACTTGAAAAAGCCGGACTTTTCGCAAACAGTGCTGCTGCGGTCAAGAAACAGACCGACCAGAGGATCTGGCTGATGGCTCTGTCCGGCATCCTGTGTCTGGTCGGCATAACAAACACCATGCTCATGAGCGTGACCGAGCGCATTCGCGAGATCGGAACTCTCAAGTGCCTCGGCGCGCTTGACAGGTTCGTAGTCAGGCTCTTTCTCCTCGAAAGCATATTTGTCGGCGTGATTGGCAGCATAATCGGGACCCTCTTCGGCTACCTCTTCACCCTGCTCCAGGTCGGCCTTGGACTGGAATTTTCAATGCTGTCTGCAGGCTTCTGCCTGAAGGCACTGCTGTATGCACCGGTCGCCGTCGGTATCGGTACCGTTCTAACTGTGCTGGCCGCAATCTACCCGACGTACGTGGCCGCGAAAATGAAACCTGTCGACGCAATGCGAGTGGAGGTCTAACAATTATGAGTCAACGCGAAATAGTCCGCACCCAGGACGTAACGAAGATCTACACCATGGGTAAGCAGGAGGTGCATGCACTCCGTGGGATCAGCCTCGTCATCAACGCCGGCGAGTATATCAGCATCATGGGTCCGTCCGGCTCCGGTAAGAGTACATTCTTCAATATGATCGGAGGTCTGGATCAGCCAACCGCGGGCGAGGTTTACATCGACGAAGTGGATATTGCCCGACTCGGCCCGTTTGAGCTGGCCTGGCTCAGATGCCGTAAGATTGGTTACATCTTCCAGACATTCAACCTGATCCCGGTAATGAATGCCCTTGAAAACGTGACGCTACCGATGGTTTTTGCCGGACTCAGCGCCGACGAATCCAGAGAGAAAGGCGCGCGGCTTCTGGAGTTGGTTGGTCTGGGCGAACGCATCCTGCACCGGCCAACGGAAATGTCCGGCGGCCAGCAGCAGCGCGTGGCGATTGCCCGTGCATTGGCAAACGATCCTGCCATCATCCTGGCCGACGAGCCCACTGGCAATCTGGACCTCAAGACCGGCCACGAAATCATTGAACTGCTGAAGAGCATGAAGGAACAGAAGGGCGTCACTGTAATCACCGCCACCCACGACATGAAAATGCTCGCTGCCAGCGATCGCGTCATCTGGATAACTGACGGCCGTATTTCAAAGATCCAGTCGCGCTCCGAACTCACGATACAAGTAGGCAGCATCAATAACAGTGAGGAGTAGCAGATCAGTGTTAGATGTCATGGTTAAGGCGAATGAGTTTGCGAGTTTCCAACTCTTCCTTCTCTCCCCACTCTTCTTCATCGTTAGCATCGTGGCTAGTCGCGTCCCATATCCGGAATCCTGATCGATTATGATTGCTTTTGATCATATTATGACGTCATACTGCCAGTTCCAATCACGTATAAAAGGCAGACAGGGCATGAAGGTTCAGAACACAATCAATCGCGTCAGGCGCTCAGAGCTTGCTCCGGAGCGTCTTGAGAAGCTGCGAGATATCCTGCGACGTGACGGTGTTTCGCGCCTGGATGAACTGTGCCGCACACTCGGGGTCTCAGCAGCAACAATGCGGCGCGACCTCGATATTCTTGAGTCACACGGCAGCATTCGCCGGGTGCACGGCGGGGCGGTAAGTCTGGACAGCCGGCTTGAGGAACCCCTTTTTGACAACAAGACATCAATAGCCGCACGCGAAAAGCTTCGAATCGCCGGGGCGGCGGCATCCATGGTAACGTCAGGCAACACACTGTTTCTCGACGGCGGCAGCACTGTGCTCCTGCTGGCCCGTATGCTTGCTGAGCGAACAGACGTTACAGTGGTGACCAATTCTCTACGCGCGGCAATAGAGCTGTCGGGACGGGGTCCCCGCCTGATTGTAACGGGTGGCCAGCTCAGAAGACTTAGTGAAACAATGGTCGGGCCGCTGAGCGCCGTACTACTGGATCAGCTAAGCGTGGACAAGGCCTTCATGGGAACGATCGGCCTGTCGCTGAACGAAGGGCTTACGACAACTGATCCTGACGAGGCATTTATCAAGCACCAGGTTCTTTCACGGGCAGCGGAAGTAATTGTGCTTGCCGACCACACGAAGATTGGTAAGGTCTCGTTCTCGAATTTCGGAGCGATCAGCGATGTCGATGTGCTGGTTACAGACAAGAAAGCAGATGCCGCCGTGGTCAATGCACTGCGCAAGAGTGATGTCAAGGTTGTCATGGTGTAAGGAGTATACGAACATATGAGCTGCAAACGGCGAAATGTGGAGAAAACAATGAGCAAGCATAACCCGAATTACCTCAGTGATTCACGCCCTGTATTCAAGGCGCTCTCAATCGATTGTTGTGACATACCCTCTTACGCCTATAAAGGCGACCTCAAGAAGGAGCTGAAGTCGAAACGTCTGTCACCGGCGAGCGCAATAGCGCTGCTCGAGGATATGCTGATCATCCGTGAGATGGAGGAAATGATAGTAAAGATGCGCTCAGGCATGTATCCGGCGCTGGGCAGCTTCAATTACCGTGGGCCAACCCATGTCTCGATCGGCCAGGAAGCGGCATCCGTTGGCGCATGCAGCGGTCTCGCCGCTGCTGACAAGATCACCAGCACACACCGCGGCCACGGCGACAGTCTCGCAAAAGGCACTGTCGCAATCCGCCAGATGAACGAGGAACAGCTTCGGGCACGGGTACCCAATGCCGGTAGCGCAAGCAAGGAAGATCTCCTCTGGAAGGCAATGGAAGAACATATCTACCGGACAATCGCTGAGCTGTTCGGAAAGGAAGAAGGCTATTGCAAGGGTCGCGGTGGTGGAATGCACATCGCAGACTTTTCGATCGGCCATCTTGGTGCCAACGCTATTGTCGGCGGCGGCGTACCTATAGCAACCGGTGCCGCGCTCAGCCACCGTTACCTGCGCAGCGGTTCGGTGGTCTGTTGTTTTGCGGGTGATGGCGCCTACGCCAACGGCGTCGTGCTGGAATCGCTGAATTTCGCAGCGCAACATCAGTTTACGAACCATCTTGCAGGCAACAACAAGTTCGGACTGCCCATTGTGTTCGTGATCGAAAACAATCACTACGGTATGACTCACCGCAGTGATGATGAAACCATGGGCGTTTCAACCCTTGCGCGCAGGGCCGCCGGTTTCGCAGACAACAACATGCACGCTGAAGTCGTGAACGGAATGGATGTTCTGGCTGTGCGGGACTCGCTCCTTCGGGCATGCGAGGGCTGCCGCAAGGGCAAGGGCCCATACCTTCTCGAACTTAACACTTACCGCTATTACGGTCATTCTCTCAGCGATCCGCGCAACGAGTACCGTACGAAGGAAGAGGAGACCGCATGGAAGTCCGTCGATCCTATCGAGATGTACAAGCAGCAACTGGTAAAGGCCGGCGTTGCTAATCCAGCAAAGCTGCAGAAAATTCAGGAGAAGATCGTCGCACTGAACGAGCGCGCCGCCAAGCGGGCAGCTGATGCAGCGGATCCGGTTGCAGGCGATGTACTGAAATATATGTACACAGACAAGGTCGAGATTAGCGTACCGACCGAATACGCAAAGGGCGAGATCCTGAGCAGTCTCCCGGTGATCAAGCGCAAGGATGGCAGGCTTTCCTACCGCGACGCTATCAAGGAGGCAATGATCGAGGAAATGAAGCGCGATTCCCGTGTGATCTTCTACGGCGAAGATGTTGCTGATTATGGTGGCGCCTTCAAGCTCACAAAGGGGCTGCTGGAATCGTTTGGGCGTGATCGCGTATTCAACACGCCGATATCCGAGGCGTGCATATGCGGCACCGCTGTCGGGGCTGCAATGAGCGGATTGCGACCAATAGTTGAGCTGATGTACATGGACTTTGCGCTGATGGCATCAGATCAGATCTCGAACCAGGCGGCAAAATGGCACTATATGTCAGGAGCGCAAGTTCAGGTTCCCCTTGTAATACGGGCATCAGTGGGTGCAGGCAAGGGTTACGGTGGCCAGCACTCGCAGACGCTGGAGTCCATGTTCGCGCATATTCCCGGCCTGTACGTGGTATATCCGTCCACACCGTACGATGCCAAGGGATTGTTCAAAGCGGCGGTTCGCAACAACAATCCCGTGATGTTCGTAGAATCTCAGGGCCTCTATGGCGTGGAAGGTCCTGTACCTGAGAATGACTATGTACTCCCGATCGGAGTTGCTGACGTTAAGCGCGAGGGCAAGGACATCACCTTCGTCGCATGGGGTCCGGCAGTCCATGACTGTCTGAAGGCAGCCGATGAACTCGCGAAGGAGAATATCAGCGCGGAAGTCGTGGACATCCGCTGTCTGGTGCCGCTGGACATTGAGACCATCATCAAGTCGGTCCAGAAGACAGGTCGTTGCGTGGTAGCCAGCCACGCGATTCATGTCGGCAGCTTCACGGCTGAAATCGCGTCCACAATTCAGGACACAGTGTTCGACTACCTGGATGCACCCGTCAAGCGCGTCGGGGCCAGAAATGGCATTTCACCCCAATCACATATACTTGAAGCGGCGTTTCTGCCGGGTCCGGGCGATATCGTAGCCGCCGCCAGGTCAATTCTGTAAGGAGAGATTACCATGGCTCAAGCTCAAACAGTTCAAATGCCTAAGTTCGGGCAAATGGTGGAGGAAAGCACCATCATTGCCTGGAAGAAACGGGAAGGCGATAAGATTGCCACAGGTGACATCCTGTTCGAAATCGAAACCGACAAGGCCAACATGGAGGTCGAGAGCTTTCTCGACGGTACGCTGTTGAAGATCCTGGTCAAGGAAGGTCAGACAGTGGCCGTGCAGACTCCAGTGGCATTTGTCGGCAATGCCGGAGATACACTTCCGGAAGTGAAGGTTGAGATTCTCACGCCGGGCGAGAAAAAAGCACCTGAGGAACGTCCCGTCAGGGCAACAACTCCGGTCGTTGCCGCTATTGATGCCGGCCCTTCGACAATACATGTGGCTGTGCCGGTGGCGGTAGTCCCCCAGCCC
>JBAXMA010000158.1:0-7213 GCA_037134535.1 bacterium | reverse complement strand
AATCTCGCTACAAAAGTTTCGGAAGTCACCCTTCTCTCAACCGTACCACCGGCATAAAATACCGGAAGAACACCAAACTCATCACCGATCCGGCATACATCCGCAATGGTCTCGATAAGTTCGTCCTGCATAAACTCAAGGGGCTTAAAGCCGTGCGGACGCCAGACGGCAAGAATCCTTCCGAAATGAGGTGCCACACTCTGCCAGGACGCCCGGATCTTTGCCGGATTATGGCCAAAATCGTCAATGACAGTCGCGCCGTTGACTGAGCCGACAACCTGCAAACGTCGCTCGATACCGCAAAATCCGGCAAGCGGCTTTACCATCGCCTCCGGCTTGAAGCCAAGCTGCTCGCAAAGCGCGAGAGTCTGAATCGCATTATCCAGGTTGTGCCGACCTGGTAGCGAGACCTTGAACTCAACACCATGCCATAAGAACTTCGTCCCGGCGAATGTCTCTGACAGGATCGGCACGCCGCATGAAAGGCTCTCCGGACCAATCACCGGATTCTTTACCCGGGCCGCAAATGTCCTGAAGAGCAATTCCGACTCGGCCATATCAAAATGATCTTTACCGATATTGGTGATGATTGCATGGTCGGGACTGAAGCGAAGAAGAGACTTGTCGCTCTCATCTGTCTCAATCACCCACGGACCCGATTTGCCTACCCTCACATTCCCGACAGCCGTAGCACTCACCCAGTTCAATACAGCGCCACCGTTAACGACGGTTGGATCCGCTCCAAGCTGATCTAAGATCCATCCGACCATTCCAGTAACAGTCGATTTGCCGGAGGTGCCCGCCACCGCGATGCAATCTTTGCCTTCGGCAAGACGCGCCAGCATTTCCGCGCGCCCAACAACAGGGGCCCCCAGCCTGCGGGCGGTGGCGATGTCCGTATTTGTCGACTCCACCGCAGCGCTTGCAATAACTATGCAGCCTGATCCGGAAACACCCGAACCATCCTGGGGACAAAGTCTCACGCCGGCAACCCGGAGTTTATTGAGAATCGCCAGATCTTCACCACTATCTGAGAAGCGATCGGACCCTGATACATTCCAGTTCTGCGCAAGGAGAAGCTGAGCAAGCGCGCTCATTCCGGAACCGGCTACTCCAACCAGATGGCACCTTTGGGATTCCAAATTCATGCTTGGCGTTTGCGATGTATTGACACAGCCGCGCTTCGGGCATTCGTCAGTGCATGCGGCTTATCCACAGTAACAGCCACCGCAGAGACCTGCGGATCTTCGAGGCAAACCCTTGCAACTTCCTGAGCGAGCCGTTCTATCAATTGAAAACTGCTCTGTTCAGCCATGGTGATCAGTTGCTTGCAAATAGCGCTGTAGTTGACAGTATCGTCAAGCTTGTCACTCTGCCCGGCTGGCCGCAGATCGCACTCCAGCGTCACATTGATGACAACCGCCTGTTTTGCCAGACGTTCCTCCGGTCTTGTCCCGATAATACACTGCACAACCAGGTCTCTGATTTGCATCGTGTCCAAGGTAACCGCCCTTCTTTGCACATTCGCGCTCAACGCACACAAGTCCCAAGCAGATGCTGCCCGCCGTCCACGTAAATAACCTGTCCGGTAATAGCATCTGACTCCAGTAGAAAAATCACTGCGGCCGCAATGTCGGCAGGTATTGGCCTGCGACCCAGCGGCACATTCCCGGCCTTTCTCTTGGCTTCCGTAAGGTGCTTGCCAACAGCCGGCAGGACCGGCCCCGGCGCCACACCGTTTACGGCTATTCCCGGCGCCAATTCCAGCGCGGAACTCGCAGTCAACTCCGCCAATGCCTTTTTTGACAGCAGATACGGGAGACAACCGGATTCGTTACCAGCCACACGCCGGTCGAGCATGTTGACGATCTTGCCCCGCACGGTCTGCTTCAGGAACTCCCGCATAAGTAGCGCCGGAGTAACGAAGTTGATCCGGAGCTGCTCAAGCATGTTCTTTTCGGTCAAATCAGCGATCCTGTCACAGCCAAACACAGAGGCATTATTGACCAGGATATCCATCTTTCCGGCAAGCCTTCCGGCACGTTTCATCACCGTCCGACAGCCGGCTTCAGTCGATATATCGCCGCAAACTACGAACGTGCGCACCCCGCCGCTCATGCGAAGACGCTCAGCCAGATCATGAGCCTGCTCAAGGGACCGCCGGCAGTGAATAACAACATTGCACTGTCTGGCAGCGAGAGCCTCGCACACTGCTCCGCCAAGCCGGATCGCCCCGCCCGTCACTATTGCCGTTTTGCCACTAAGATTCATCTCTTGCAGTCCCGCACACTTACTGTGTCAGCTTCTTAATGAAAGGCGAAAACAAGTCCATAGGAATGGGCAGGAATGTCGTGGTACTGTGCTCGCTCGCAATCTCGCGCATTGTCTGAAGGAAACGCAACTGCAGGGCAATTGGCTCCTGACTGATCATGTGAGCCGCCTGAACCAGTTTCTCTGCCGCCTCGAACTCACCGGCAGCGTTGATGACCTTCGCTCGTCGCTCACGCTCCGACTCGGCCTGCTTCGCCATTGCACGCTTCATGGTGTCAGGCAGAACCACATCCCTGACCTCTACGCTCACTACCTTCACTCCCCAGGGATCTGTATGCTTGTCTATAATTTCCTGAAGCTTCAGATTAATCTTATCGCGCTGCGACAGTAGCTCATCAAGATCGCCCTGTCCCAGGACACTGCGAAGGGTTGTCTGTGCAATCAGTGAAGTTGCCATCAGAAAATTCTCCACTTTGACGACAGCAGCTTCCGGGTTCACTACACGAAAATAGATCACAGCGTCTACTGTCGCCGGAACATTATCCTTGGTCATGACCTCCTGCTTCTGTACATCAATAGTAACCACGCGAAGATCCATTTTAACCATTTTGTCCACCAGCGGAATCAGGAAAATCAGGCCCGGGCCCTTCGCGCCAATGAGTTTGCCCAGACGGAATATAACCCCGCGTTCGTATTCGCGAAGGATCCTGACCATCTGCGGCAAGGTGATCGACGCGATCACGAACACCGCCACAATCCACGGCAACACCCCTGCTACTCCAGCGAATGGATCAGCTGCTCCCAGAATCATCTCCAACCTCCTTGTTTATTACAGGCCGCACCTTCAACAGCAGGCCCTTTGTCTCAGTAATTGCCACATTCTGCCCTGCCCCGACCGACACATCGCAAACTGCGTTCCATAGCTCGCCCTCGAACATAACCGTTCCTCCCCTGGAGTCAATCAGACTCTCCGTCTTAACAATCTGCCCGATCATGGACTCACTGCCAACTCTGGAAGGCAGGTACTGCGCACGGAGCCCGGACCCTACAATAAAAAGGAAGAAAGCTGCAGTCAGGAGAGTGGCAGGCACCAGAAATACCATGGAAATTCTATAAACCGGATCCATCCGGTCAAACATGAGAACGGATCCGAGAAAGAAAGCGAGTATCCCTCCAAAAGTCAGCACACCGTGAGTGGGAGCAAAGATATCCACGGTGAAAAGAATCATAGACAACCCGATCAGGGCGAGCCCGGCTATGTTCATGGGGAGGACCGACGACATGTAGAGCACCAACAGCACCGCAATTGCTCCCGCCACACCGGGAAGAATAGCGCCCGGATTACTCAGTTCACCTATTATCCCATACATGGCAATGAGCATCAGGATATACATCACTTCCGGCCGCCAGATCATCTGAAGAATCTTCTCGCGGGTGGAGGCCATGATTTCCTCTACGGACGCGGTGGCGGTCATCAGCTTTTTCCCGTTAACATCACGCCCGTCGAGCTGTTTCAACAAGTCAGGCAGATTCACAGCGATGATGTCTATTACGTTTGTCTGAAGAGCGACCTCTGCCGTTATGCAGGAACTCTCCACTACCGACGATATTGCCCATTTCACATTCCGCTTTCGCTTCTCTGCAATCATCTCGATGTAGCTGGACATATAATTCTCCAGCTTCTGTTTCATGATGTCGTCCATTTTCTCCACATCGCCACCGGCGCCAATTTGAACGGGATGCGCCGCACCGATGTTGGTCGTAGGTGCCATGGCAGCCACGTCCGCCGCAAGCACTATGAAACAGCCGGCGCTGCCAGCACTTGCACCGCTGGGCGTAACATAGACCACAATCGGAATCTTCGCTGCCAGAAACTTCGTGATAATCGCCTTGGTCGTATCAACCAAGCCACCCGGTGTATCAAGCTCTATCACCAGGCATTGCCCCGAGCCCTCTGTCGCGATGTCGATGGCCCTCGAAATATAACTGGCTGTCGCCGGACCTATGGCACCGTCAACCTTAATGAGGTAGACCTTTTCAGCATGGACCAGCACAGGGCCAGCCAGAAGGAATCCCACCATCGCCGCAAACAATTTGTTTCGAATCACGCTTATTCTTCTCATTGGTTCCATATCTGCCTGTAAGCATTCTACAGGCAAAAGAATACAATGCCTTCTTTAATGAAACAACACCCAACGAGCGCGATGTTAGCACGCACTCTTTTGTACGATCTCCCCATCCTCACTGCCCCACCTTACGCCGGAGCCATATCTTAACGTCTTTCCACCTTTTGCCCCATTTCAATGCGGCCTTATGACTCTCAAAGAACAGATCTATATGATCGCCTTTGATACTGGCGCCACGATCCTCGACGCGGCCGTAGCCATAATCGGGGATGTTCATCACAGTCCCGAACGGGTAACGCTGTGTGTCTGCGGCAATTGTGCCATTGCGGGCACTGGTGCCGGATGCTGTCACTCCCACCTTCTTCTCCTTCCCGGCCGCGTCCACCGCATACCACCATTTCCGTTCCCACCCGCAACACTTGCCGCAACTACAGTAACCCGTAGTCAACATCCGTCGCTCCACCATAACAGAACCCGACAGTGGGCGTATGCCGACACAACCACATTGCAGCAAGACACACACACCTGCTATAGCAGAGAAGATAGAACGACTCATACGTCAACAGGCTTCCTGACATTCGTATCAATCATTTCATGATCATACTGCTGCATGTTTACAAGAGCAAGCCGTCCGCTGCTGGCAAAGTTTAACATGAATATATCATTAAGTGCAAAGATTGCGCTTTGCCGCGCAAATTTGAATTAATGGTTCTCCTTGCGCCGTCTCTCCTTGCGCCAGCCATGATTAAGCTGTATGTTTGAAGCCAATAGTGAGGGAATGGCCGTTTGCGGCCTGCTTGAGAACTGCTGTAACAACAGCAAGAGGAGGCTAAATATGAAGAGAAGCATAGCAGTAGTTATCCTGGTAGCAGCAATGAGTCTTGTAATGTTCGGCACCTGGGGCTGCGGAAGCAGCGATGATGACAATGGCGGCGCAGATAACGGAGGCGGCGTTACCAATGTGCCAGTTGTAATTGCCTCAATAATCGGCAATTGGTCGCTCACGGGCATCGAACAGGCTGGAGTAACTGCACCTTCACCCTATACGGTTACTCTAGTCATCCGGAATGACGACACTTTGACCTGGACCGTTAATGGTGAAAGCATTGAGGGAACCTACGTCAAGATTTCCAGCATGTTCACGATGACATTCCCCACCGCACCTTCGATGAATCAATCACATCAATACTGGCTGGAAAACAACACCCTGACATTGCAGATGGACGTCGGCAACAGGTACGTCTTCACGAAAATATAGCCTTGCCAGGCAGCAATAGACACCATTCGCTCCATCAATCAACGCCACATAGCATATATCCGACCGGTAATAATGAAACCTGTCGCTCTACTTACTCTCGGGATGCCTCCGAGAGTAAGGCAAGGCGCTCCGATCATCAACATTTGTCTTGTTACCGGAGCAATTTTCTATACACTCCGCAATCGAATCAATGAACCACTGGAGATAATCTTATGGACTACGCACTGACTGAAGAACAAACAATGATCCGTGATCTGGCCGCAAAGATCGCGGAAGAAAAGATCAAACCAGTGCGCGCGCACTTTGACGAAACTGGCGAGTTCCCGCATGAAATCGTCAAGACTCTTGCCGCGGCTGACCTGTGCGGCGTCTACATCGGAGAGGAATATGGCGGCCTCGGTGGTGGAGTAATGGAGCTTGTGATCGTGACGGAAGAGCTTTCAAAGGCATGCGCCGGCATTGCGCTCTGCTTCGCGGCAACCGCCCTCGGCACTCTTCCCATACTGCTGTCCGGATCAGAGGAACAGAAGAAGAAGTATCTCCCTGGAATAGCTTCCGGAAAGCACCTTGCAGCATTCGCTCTTACAGAACCCGGTTCGGGCAGCGATGCCGGTTCCGTGAAAACCACGGCAATCCGTGACGGCGACTTCTACATCTTGAACGGCACCAAGCAGTGGATCACCAACGGCGGTGAAGCGCACATCAATACAGTGGTCGCAATGACCGACAAGACCCGCGGCAGTCGCGGCGCAAGTGTGTTCGTCGTTGAAAAAGGGACGCCGGGCTTCACTTTCGGCAAGAAAGAGGACAAGTTGGGCATTCGCGCCTCTGCGACGCGCGAGCTGATATTCCAGGACTGCCGCGTGCCCAAGGAAAACCTGCTGGGCAAGGAAGGCACGGGCTTCATGACCGCAATGAAGACATTCGATATGTCAAGGCCCGGTATTGCCGCACAGGCGCTTGGAATAGCGACAGGCGCCCTCGACGAGGCAGTCCGCTACAGCCGCGAGCGACACCAGTTCGGTAAGCCGATCAGTTCATTCCAGGGCATATCATTCATGCTGGCCGATATGGCCACCCAGATCGAAGCTGCACGCGCGCTTCTTTATTCAGTCGCCCGCCACATTGACGGCGGTGGCAAAGATGCGAACAAATACTCGGCAATGGCCAAGCTCTTCGCTTCAGACGTGGCAATGAAGGTCACCATCGATGCCATTCAGGTGTTCGGCGGCTACGGATACATGAGAGAGTACCCCGTAGAAAAGATGATGCGCGATGCCAAAATTACGCAGATCTACGAGGGAACCAACCAGATTCAGCGCGACATCATAGGTCTTGCTCTTGTCAGGGACGCCGCGCGCAAGAAAGCATAGGAAAGTCACGGCTTGCAGCCAAGTTAGAGCGCCATGGCCGACATACGCCTGATTGTTGCCGATCTGGATGGAACAATCCTTGATAAGAGGAGCGAGCGTCAGGATCTGCCCGAAGCATTACTCCATAAGCTGGATCATCTGAAGGCCACTCAGGGAGTTAAATTAGCCATAAACACCGGCCGCAG
>JBAXMA010000157.1:0-7224 GCA_037134535.1 bacterium | reverse complement strand
GCGCAAGGGACAGATCACATCGGTCGGCTGGGGCGGACCCATCAATGCGTGGGCAATAGTCGGGCGCGGGCTGACTGTCCGCGGCGCCTGGCACTGGAACCACTACCGGGACGCAGAGGCCATGTTCAGGACCATCCGCCAGTCGAGCGCCATGCTGGACAAGGTAATTACTCATACATTCCCAATGCGTGATGTAAAGAAAGCGTGGGAGCTTCAATTAACAGGCAAGTGCGGGAAGGTCATCCTGCACCCCTGGGATGCCTGATTCTCAATGATTAATCTGGAACTCAGGAACTCAGGAGATATGAAAGAGCAGAAAGAGGAACTGCCTGACAAGGATCTCAGTGCAGGTATTATCAGCGCGGCCATTAAGGTGCACAAGGCCCTCGGGCCTGGATTCCTGGAATCATTTTACGAAGAGGCGCTCTGCATAGAGTTGACAAGCCGGAATATTCCGTTCGAAAGACAAAAGCCCGTGAAAGTAACCTACCAAGGCAAACCGATCGGCGAACACCGGTTGGATCTGTTTGTCGCAGGAAAGCTGGTTGTTGAATTGAAGGCAACAAGAGATCTTGAGCCGATTCATTTCTCAATCGTCAGATCATACATGAAAGCCGTAAGCGTCGAATCCGGGCTATTAAGCAACTTTGCAACCATGCCTCTTATGGTCAAGCGTGTTGGGAGAGAGCGTCCTCCCCTCCCTGAGTTCCTGAGTTCCTGATAAATTATTTCCGCACGCTGCCGGAAGCGTCGGATCGACAAAGGAGTAAGAGATGAAAAAGATAGCATTCGTAATCGGTGATCCTGAGTACTCGTCACACTTGAGCATGCCGGGTATCGCTGAAGAACTGACAAAGGAGCACGGCTACAAGGTGACGCGCAGTGTCACAAGCATTGTGCCGGACGAACCCGATTTCGCGCTTTCGGAGTTCTCCAACCTTGAGACCATTGCAGATGCCGACATGATGGTCGTATTCACCCGCTTCCGGGTTCTGCCGGATCGCCAGATGGAAATGATCAAGGCCTATCTCGATTCCGGTCGACCGGTCGCGGGACTCCGCACTTCCACTCACTCCTTCCACTTCCCCAACGGCTCCAAGTGGCAATCATGGAACGATGGTTTCGGGCGGAATGTCTTCGGCACACCATGGATTTCCCATCACGGGCACAGTTCGAAGACAGATGTTTCCATTATTCCACACGCTGCAAAGCACCCGATCCTCAAGGGCGTGGATGCACACTTCCACATGCGTTCATGGCTCTACCACGTCACTCCACTTGCCAAAACGTGTGAACAGCTCCTGTGGGGCAAGCCTGTCGATCCCGAATGCACACCCCAGGAAAACCCCGTTGCGTGGACAACCACAAACAACGGAGGTCGGGTATTCTTCACCACGCTGGGACATCCGGAGGATTTTGGTGTCCCGTCGTTCCGGTCGCTGCTGATCAACGGCATCCGCTGGGCAATGGGCGAGGTCGGGTGATGGGACGTGTCCTATAACCAGCGCGGCGACAGAGCGCCGCGGCTACAACAGACGACAAGGCACCGCGACAGGTTGTAGCCACGGCGCTCTGTCGCCGTGTCTTCTGCCAGAAAGCGCATCCGTATGAAGCTAAGTTTTGCCAGCAGCGCAATTACTGCGCTATTGATCTCATTCTGTACCGGCACTCATGCTGAAGGCACACCTTCATCAGCAGCCGATCCCGGTTTCACCGAGGTCGTCTTCGCTGTCCGTACCCCGAACCGCGCCGGCGATCCTCACTGGTATGCCAACTTCGGCTATTACTGCCCTGACCCGAACCGGAAGGCCTATGGCAACAATGGTTACCTGTGCAAGCTGAACATAAAGACAATGGCGGTGACTAATCTGGTTTCAGATCCCAAGGGTGCGGTACGGGATCCGGTTGTGTCTTACGACGGGAAAAGAATCCTGTTCTCCTACCGTAAGGGCGGAACCGAAGATTTCAACCTCTATGAAATCAATGTGGACGGATCCGGACTCAGGCAACTCACCGACGGCCCGTTCAACGACATTGAGCCATGCTATCTGCCAGATGGCGGCATTGTATTCTGTTCGAGCAGATGCAACCGGTATGTCAACTGCTGGCTCACCCAGGTGGCCACAGTCTACCGATGCGATGGTGACGGCAGGAACATCCGTCAGCTCTCCCCCAACATTGAGCAGGACAACACACCCTGGATTCTGCCTGATGGCCGGATTCTCTTCACGCGCTGGGAGTATGTAGATCGCAATCAGGTCAACTATCACCACCTCTGGTTCATGCGCCCGGACGGCACAGGCCAGATGGTATATTTCGGCAACATGAATCCAGGGGATGTGTTCATTGATGCAAAACCGATTCCAGGGACCAGAAAAGTGGTGATGGTGAATTCTGCAGCTCACGGCTGGACTGATCATGAAGGGCGTATTGCTATCATTTCGGATGCGAGCGGGCCAGACGCCCGGGCAGAACAGAAGATCATCAATGGTGGCAGGGATTTCCGTGACCCATACCCGTTGTCAGCCGACCTGTTTCTGGTCGCCAGGAAGGGGCAGCTTCTGTCAATGAAAGCTGACGGCTCCACATCCAACATCTACACGATTTCCGGAGCACTCGCGGCTGACGGCGCCTGGCTCCACGAGCCGCGCCCGGTAATGAGCAGGCCGACGGAACCGGTACTCGCCCAGCAGGTGAAGCTCTCCGAATCCACCGGCAAGCTGCTTGTACTCGACACCTATCTCGGCCGCAACATGGGCGGAGTGAACCGAGGCGATATCAAAAAGCTGCTCGTTCTTGAAACACTGCCAAAACCGGTGAACTACACCGGCGGAATGGATCCGCTGACCTACGGCGGGTCTTTCACAATGAACCGGGTGCTCGGCACGGTGCCTGTGGAGGCCGATGGTTCGGCCTACATGGAGCTTCCAGCCAACCGCAGCTACTTCTTTGTGGCCCTGGACGCGAACGATTTGTCAGTGAAACGGATGCAGAGCTTTACCACAGTCATGCCTGGCGAAAACAACTCGTGCATCGGCTGTCACGAGGAGCGTAATAAACCTGCGCCTGTAATGCCCGCCCGCCTCGCACTGCAAAAGCCCGCCAATAAGCCGCAACCCGTCCCCGATACGCCGCAGATCATAGACTATCCGCGCGACATCCAGCCGGTCTGGAACAAGCACTGCCTCACCTGCCACGATGTTGATAAACGAAGTGGCGGCGTGGTGCTCTCCGGCGACAACGGCCCGCATTACACGCTCAGCTACTTCGAGCTCGTCAAGAGGCTCCAGATGGCCGACGGCCGGAACAATGTGCGTAGCAACTATGCACCGCGCACCATCGGCAGTTCGGCAAGCCCGCTTCTCAAGAAGATCGACGGCTCGCACCATAATGTGGTCCTGTCCGCGCAGGAACTGCGCCTGATCAAGACATGGCTCGATTCATCAGCAACCTATATCGGCACATATGCCGCCCTCGGCAGCGGCATGATAGCCCCTTACATAGAGAACAACATCAACCGGTTCGACCGGCAGTGGCCGTCCGTTCAGGCCGCTGAAGATGTAATGAACCGTCGCTGCAACTCATGCCACTCAGGCAGAATGAGACTGGCGACATCACCTTCGGATAACCTGAAGCTCAACACGTGGGAAATAAAGTATAACGGCGGGCGAGATTACCTTTATCCCCTGCCCTGGCTTGCCGGCGCAAACAGCGAGTACGCAACAAACGTCGGCTCGTCCGCATGGATGAAGACGTATGCCGACTCGCGCCTGCAGTTTCACCAGAACACCATCTACAATCTGACCAGGCCGGAGAAGTCAGTGCTGCTCATGGCGCCTCTCGCAAAAGCAGCTGGCGGCTATGGCACCTGCGGTGAAGTGTTCGCAAATGCGACCGATGCCGATTACCAGAAACTGCTCGCAATGGTTCAGGAAGAAAAGAAGTATCTCGACGATCTGACCCGGTTCAATATGCCGAACTTCAAACCGCACTTGACATACATCACCGAAATGAAGAGGTACGGCATTATCCCCGCGTCATTTAATGCCGGTGACCCGATAAACGTGTACGAAACCGACGAGAAATACTTTCAATCGTTCTGGCACAGGCCGGTTTCACACTAGCGGGGAAGAACAGGGGCACACGGGTCCCAGCGTATTCAGCTCAAGTATTGAAGCAATGGACAATGCAAACTTGATTCACAGGTGGCAGCCGCCGTCCCTGGCGACTGCAGTTACTGGAACGCGTCCGGCAGGGACGCCGGACGCCACCATGCGAAAGACGTCAACGATCTCAGGTATCGCAACACGATGACGGTAGGTGACAATGCGCAGCCCTTGAATTGGCCATGCGAAGTGCAGATCAAAAAGGACAATGCATGAAAGTTTTGTATATCGGCGGCACGGGACAGATATCGTTTGACTGCGTGCACGAGAGCGTGCAGCAGGGTCAGGAGATCTATGTCTTCAACCGCGGCAACAGCAACGACGGTCTGCCCGTGGAAGTGCGCCATATCCCAGGCGATGTGAATGACCCGTCGGCTTACAACGCCCTGGCTGCGCACAACTTTGACGTCGTCTGCCAGTTCCGCGTCTATACACCGGTCGAGCTCAGGCGCGACCTGCGCGTGTTCACCGGCTCCACCGGTCAATACCTGTTCATATCCTCCACCTCGGCATACAAGAAACCGCTACCGTGCGCAGTTATCACGGAGGACGTTCCGCTAGGCAATCCCTACGCCGAGTACAGCCGCAACAAGGCCGCGTGCGAGGTCGAATTGACCGGTCAGTCAAAACTGCCCTACACCATTGTCCGGCCCAGTCATACGAGCCGGAACCGCTTTCTCACATCGCTCAGCGAGACAGACCATGCGCCGCTGCGGATGCTCGCCGGCAAGCCCGTGGTAGTCCCGGGAGACGGGACCAGCCTTTGGACCATCACGCATTCAAGGGATTTCGCTCCGCCGTTCGTCAGGCTACTGGGTAATCCGCGTGCGCTGAATGAGACTTTCCACCTGACATCTGACAACGCCTACTCGTGGAACCAGATTTACGAGGCCATGGGCGATACGCTTGGGGTCAAGGCGAAGCTGGCTCATATTCCATCCGAAACAATTGTGAAGTACATGCCTGACCGCATAGCCGGCTTGATTGGCGACAAGATGTGGACCAAGGTTTTCGATAACTCTAAGATCAAAGCGGTGGTCGGCGATTTCAGCTGCCCCACGACACTGATACCGTTCATGCAGATACTGGTACAGGCTTTCAGGGCCAGAGGCGGCGACAAGAAGAAACCCGATCCGGCACAGGATACGCTGTTTGACCGCATGATCGCAGAACAACAGGCTCTGGGCCAAACGTGACAAGAACATCGGCCCCGACCCTGTCTGACATCTCTACCTGACTGCCTCCGGAGGAACTCGTCTATAGCGGACATTCAGCACGTCCAGCCTCTGCGCCAGTCCGTGCCAGCGCCGCAGGAATGAATCCCAGTTGCGTGAAGAAGCAGGCGACCAGGCTACTTCGGAAAGAGCGGAAAGGCGCGGGAAGGTCATGTATTCGATATGGTCCTCAGTCTCAATAAACTCCGTCCACACATTCCCCTGTGTACCGAGGACAAGTTTGTGTTTCTCCGGTGCAAGGTCAGGCGGTACCGGCTCGAATGCATAAACCGTAGCCAACGGCAGGTGCCCACCGATCCCAGGCGGCTCAGCGGCCGTGTCAAGCGACTGGAGATAGTCGAGATAGCAGTGCGATGTCGGAGACATAACGACCTCGTGCCCGGCATTGGCGGCCGCAATGCCGCCGTTCATGCCACGCCACGACATCACAGCCGCGTTGGGCGCCAGGCCGCCTTCAAGGATTTCGTCCCACCCGATAATGCGCCGGCCTTTTGAGTTCACAAACTTCTCGATGCGCTTGATAAAGTAACTCTGGAGTTCGTCCAGATTTGCGAGATTCTCCGACTTCATACGCGCCTTGCAGCGCTCACAGCTCGACCAGTAGCCCTTATCTACTTCGTCGGCACCGATGTGAATCATGACATCAGGAAAGAGGTCCATGACTTCGGTCAGGACGTCTTCAAGAACCTTGAATGTCTCATCACTACCCGCACAGAATACATTCTGTCGCTGATTACCATCCCCCTTGCACCGCAGCCCGGGATACGACTGGGAAGTCGCAAGCGAGTGTCCCGGCATTTCGATCTCAGGAACAATTTTCACATAATGTGCCTGTGCATAGGCCACAAGGTCGCGCATCTGCTCCCTTGTATAGAAACCGCCATAGACCTTTTCGCCGGTACCGGGCCCGGGGAACTGTATCGTGCCGTAATCCCACCCCTTGCCGTCGCCTGTACGCCAGGCGCCGGTGTCGGTCAGATTAGGATGGCTCTTTATTTCGAGCCGCCAGCCACCATCATCGGTCAGGTGCATGTGGAGCACATTCATCTTGTGCATGGCAAGCAGATCAATGAGCCTCTTGATGTATTCCGGCGTGAAGAAATGCCGCGATACGTCCAGCATCATGCCCCGCCAGGGGAATCGCGGCTGATCCTCTATTTCCACACAGTCAATCTTCAATGCACCATCTGTAACAGCACCCGATCCAAAGACCCCGGGCGGCATGAGTTGAAGAAGCGATTGAACGCCGTAGAATAGACCAGCAGCTTTCGGGGCGCGGATCACAACCGATTCAGGCGTCACCTTCAGCTCATAGCCCTCATCGCCCAGCGATGTCTTCGCATTGTGCGTTGTAAGCAGAATAACGCCACGACCCGGTTCGATGTCTCCACTCTTCAGGACCTTGAGTTTGCCGCCCACAGGTACTGCCAGAAACCCTGCCAGATAGCCGGCAACATCAAAAGCTGCCGGGCTTGTATCATCGGCATAAATGGACGTCTTTCCATCAATCACGAAAACGCCCTTCGTCTGACGACATTTCACTGGCTCTGGAATAATGTTCATTTCAATTTTTCCTTCTGGCCGTACTGGCCGTACAACGGATCCCGGTCACATACGCCGCGATCTTCAGTATTCATTACACGCACCTGGAACACACCATGACCGAAGCGCACATAAACGTCGAGAGTAGACACCTCTCAGCGCAATTCAAGAGGAATCCGAGTATCGGTATAATGCCTGACTTGCCTGAGAAGCTGTGAAGTAATTCCCGGCGCGGGTGGCACCTGCTCCTTACACGGATATATTCGCTATAGACATGCGGA
>JBAXMA010000156.1:0-7231 GCA_037134535.1 bacterium | reverse complement strand
ATATATGACCGTCCCGAATGCTCAGGCGTTTCAGCGTTGGAATCTTCAGCAGACAGAGATCCTTGTCCTTGATTCCCATATCGTTAAGAAAAAGAGATTCCAAAGGCAGATGTTGAATCGGCCGCAAGTCAGCTATTTTGGTTCCACTGAGATCTAGTTCCTTCAATTTCGTTCTGGAAAGGGATCCGATGTCCTTGACCAGCACACCTCTCATGATAAGCCGATCAAGAGACACAGCCGTCATCATGGGCAAGCTGGCCACTTTGGTATTCGAAATATCAAGAGAACGCAGGCTTGTTCCGGAGATCGCCGAAACATCTTTAACTTTGCTGTTACTCACATCCAGTTCAGTGATGGTATTACCGCATGTACGCAAACTGCCGAGGCTGACAAGTTGTTCAGACCTGACCCTGAGGCAATAGCCGGGGTACCTCTGGCTTTTCACTATCAGTATGTTCTCCTTTGCCAGATCCTTGTTATACATCAGGAGCATCTTCCTGACTGCATCCTCATCGATCTGTTCCATTGCAACAGCCGCAACCCTGGCAAAATCAGCTTTTGCCTTTGCAATGAGCATTGTCAGCAGCTGATCAGCATTCTTGCCAGTCTCTGAATTACCCTGCTCCCTTCGATAGGCATCCACCTTTGTTTCAATACCCTTTGGGTCAACGGCAAACTTGGTCGCTGCCAGGATAGCGCGCCAACTCTGTTCACTATACTTATCCGGCACATTGACCCCGCAAGACCGCATCAGCCGTACAAGCGCCAGTTCTTCGGCATTACTCGCTTCCAGCACGCTCAGTTCTGCAGTTTTCTGCGTCAACATGGGCGACAACGCTGAACTTGTCTTGCCAAAGTATTGATTCGCAAGACCGAACGCCTTGGCTTGCAGCGCAAGAATGCCCCTCTTGAAAAGCACATCTTCCTGGCTGCCCGCTCCGATACGCCCTGCCATTTCGCCAACCGAAAGCTGGTCAAGATCCAGGTCAAGAGGCCTCGTTACCGTGTAGGTGTCCTTCTTCACCTGCTCTTCGCAAAGGACCTTACCATTCGCAACACTCAGGACCTTCAACGTCTTACTGCCATCGCGCATCGCAAGAGTGACTGTCCGCCCTTCCTGACTCTTGAATGACTTCAGTATTCCTGAATCAATTGATTCCGTCCTGCGAAGCAGATGAACCGTGTCAACGACTTTCACTAAATCATCCAGCCCCTGCTCCTTCATGGTCCGCTCCATGAATCCAAGCGTAGCGGCGGCACCATCCGCAATGAGCTTGTCCGCTGCTGCCGCCAGAAGTGCGACAGCTTTTTGCTCCCTATCCTTCTCACCAAGCTCCAGCGCCGCCTTGTACTCCACGGCCTGCTGCCTGATATCCTGTTCTATTCGCTTTCGCTTTTCGCCCGTCTCGCCGGCGAACTTGCCGCTATAATCACGAACAATCGCCTCTGCCTCATCAAATCGCTTCGCCTTGACAAGACCAGCCGTCTTTTCCACGAGACTTGCGAGCATTTCCGTGACAGCCCCGTCTTTTACCGACTTCAATTGATCGATCTTCGACAATGCCATGGTTGCAGATCTTGTACGTGCAAAGTCTGCGACAACCTTCTCAAAAAGCTGCATGGCGCCATCGCAATCATCCGGGTGCGTTTCAGACCATGCCAGTGCAGACTTGTACGCTGCTTCGCTCTTTGCAATCCGGAGATCAACGACAGGCGCAACCGGGAGTTCGAGCGGGGGGCTAACGACATAACTAATCTTTTTCCACGGCTCCAGCCAGAACAACAGTCCGGCGATAAGTGTCACCACAAAAGCCGTTGCAAGAACTGGCATCCAGGCAAATGTAGCCGTCCGCAAAGGCCGGGTCTGTCGAATTTCACCGCCAATCCGCGCCACACGCTTACCGCGCAGCCGGTTCCTTTTCTTACTTCGTATAACGGTGCTGACACCCGCCGGGAGCACGGAACCGGCCGGGAGTTTACCCTTTAGCACGCGTGGAATATCCGACAGAACTCCATCCCAGTCGGTCTGGCGATGATTCTTGTCCTTGGCTAGCATCTTCTCAATCATCCAACATGTGCCCATGGACAGGTCAGGATTGAGATCAAGCGGATCGGGGACGTGCCCATTCACCTGTTGCTTCATGGCTTCACTGTCACCGTATTCCTGAAAGAGCAGCTTGCCGGTAAGCATGTGATAAAGCATCGCGCCAAGCGAGTAGATGTCGGCACGGCAGTCGAGTGCTGAATCGCCCATGACCTGTTCGGGCGACATATAGTTCGGCGTGCCCATGACTTCGTCTGATTCCTCGCCCGCACCGGATATTCCAATCGTCTTGGACAGGCCCAGATCGGCCACCTTGATCGTTCCATCCTCATCGATCATGATGTTGTCGGGCTTGATGTCGCAGTGAATCATGCGCTGCGTCTTCCACGCATAGTGGAGCGCATCCGCGACATAGTCGGCGGTCAGAAGCGCATCACCCTCCGAAATCCTCTTCTTCCGGCGAATCCAGTCACCGACACTATAGCCGGCAACATACTCCATGACGAAGTAGTACACACCCTCGTGAACATTGGCGTCGTACACCTGAATAATGCCTGGATGCTTGAGCGCAGCCATTGCCTGCGCTTCTTTGAGAAATCTCTCTGCGTCGGCTTTATCTTGTGAGAGAGGTAAGGAGAGAATCTTAATCGCAACAATACGATCAAGGGAGAGTTGCCGGGCCTTCCAGACGGTTGCCATGCCGCCTTCACCCAGCTTTTCAAGAATTTCAAATCCAGGTATCTGCATACCGGCGTATCCTTCAGCGCCACAGTCAGAAAATCGACCCGGCACTTCGCGGTCTGCAGGGTTTTTCAAGACAAACCATCAAAACATTACGGTATTGCGAAGAGTCCTGCCGGTCAATCTGATTCCCGTATACGGCCTGAGCCCATGCAGGACCGGCATAGAATATTGCCGCATCCCCTGCACCCGTTGCAAATCACCTTCTTTTGCATTCCCGTGCCATTGCAGTCCGTACAACGTTTCAACCCATCACCGTCACAACGGTCACAGATAGGAAGTTTCCCGCGACCTCGACATACCTTGCACGATGCACTGCCGTAACCGTCACAGCCTGAGCACTTTATTGTTCCCCGGCCATCGCACTCACCGCAACGGACCATAAGTACGCGTCCTGACGTACCCAGACCGGCTTCAATCTTCTTGGGAACATATCCGCTGGAACACGTCCGACTGGGGCACTTCAGACGTGCAGAACCACTGCACTTCGCGCATGTGAACTGCCCCGCTCCGGCACAGATGGAACAGCGTGATCCAGTGACACGCTTCAATGTCGCAATCTGCCGGTAACTGAGGTTGCTGTCCGTGTCAGGAGGGACCCATGCGTTACCCACCGGTGCCCATCGCGATCCCTGGCGTAAAACCGCATACATCTTCAGTGCGCTGTCATAACCGTGCTTCAGTGCATCAAGACCCGACCGGCCCGGCACTATTCCAGTCCCGCGACAAGCGGTACAGGTTTCGTTGATCGGAGTCTGACTGCGACGACGTGCCTCTACAGACATGGAGCTATCCTGTCTGACAACATTCCCTTTCCCATCACATACCCGGCATTCTTTAACGCTCGACCGGACCCCTGCCTCGCATTTTCCATGCAATTCCAGCACACGCTCCGCCAGATTCTTTGGCGTTCTGGCGATCGCATTCAATGCCATTGCGTTCTCGCAATACAAAAGCGCCAACCATCCGTTCCGCTTTTCCATCTGTTCTGAAGCAGCCTTCAGTTCGCCCTCAATAACTGCCACACTTATTACGACTTGAGCAGCACCGACCGCTCCGGCAGCACCTTGTCCCGCACCTGGAACATTTGCGGCCATCCCCTGATTATTGAGCTCGGTGCCGGCGGCGAACGGAGCTCCGCAATGGCTGCAAAACTTGCTCCCGGCATCGTTTTCGTACGAGCACTTGTCACAGACGAAGACCGCGGCCATGACAGAAATGCATCCAATGCAGATCGCGGCAAGTGTCAGAATCAGCATACGATTGAGTCGCATACTTGCCAGATTAGATGTTTACAGGCCCATGTCAAGGTGCTATGGTAAGAAATGTTATCCGAGTCAGATTTACTCCGTCCAGAAAGGTGGAGAACACTGTGAAAGCGGGACCCCTGTCGCGCGTTCTTATGCGCATGCTGCCGGGGCGATTATTCAGCTCCAGAAGTGGTCAGGCTACGGCAGAATACGCCATTGTAGCCGGCATGCTTGTAGCCTCTCTCGCTATTCTCGTAGTATTTCTGTTCACTTTCAAAGAATACGGTGGCCGGATTCTCGATTTTGCCGGGTCTGAATATCCTTAGTCTGCATAAACAACAGAAAGTACAGGAGGTCAACATGAGAACTACACCAGGGAAGAAGAACGGGCAAAGTATGGTGGAGTACATAATTATTGTCGTCGTTGTCGCACTGGCCGCTCTGGCAATCTTCGGCGTATTCGGCGACAGACTTCGCTCGATTGTGGGTGGCGCCTCAGCGGAGCTTGGTGCCGACTCAGCCAAGGTCGACGAAGCAAATGCAAAAGGTTCAGCTGCAAAGATCAAAGAATATGTGGATAGCACTGCCAAATGAGGCTGAACGTATTCACCATCACAACACACAGGACCGGTCCGGAAAGACAAGAATCTGCTTGAGCAGAAGTGGACAGTCTCTGATCGAATCCTGTATTGTGATGGGGATAATGTGCTTTGTTTTCCTAGGGGTTTTCCAGCTTTCGCAGCTCTTTGCGGCCAGGGAATTCCTCAGCTACTCCGCCGCCAGGGGCGTACGGGCAAAGGCCGTGGGCTTCAACAACTTCATGGTCTGGAAAACGATGCGAGTCGGGGTCATTCCCAATGCAGGAGTCATGATATCTCCCGAGTTCGAGCACCCGCCCACTGACTGGGGAACCGGGACGCCCGCCGCGCTCTGGAGCGCATGGCAAAGAGCTATGCGTGAAACCCCTCCTTCAGCGCAGGGCGCGGTAGAGCAGTCGAGGATCCCCCTGTACCTCGGCGCACAGTGGCGCGGCCAGCTCCCACCCATTCTTGACTATGCAGACTGGGATACTGTTTCGACCCCGGATCCGACAGAGGAGCTTTCCGGCATGCTGTCCGTAACTGTGAGTCAGGACTATCCTCTCCGTGTTCCGATGCACACTGCTTTCTACGCAGGCGACAGCATCGAATTGAAAGGCGAGGCCCGGATGGAAAATCATCATTCCCTCTACCTGACAGACGCGGAGCTATGAATGCCATTATTCATTTCATACCGTAACCGCAAGCGCTCCGGCCAGGCAATGATCTTCATTATAGCGGTCCTCGTAATTATCCTGTTCCTGGTAGTCTGGAACTTTGATCTCCACAAGATCCTCTCTGTAAAGTTCGTATCGCAAAACGCGGGAGACGCGGCCGCCCTTTCTGCTGCGCGATGGCAGGCCATCAGTCTGAATCTTGTTGGCGACTTGAACATCATGCAAGCCGTAGCCATTATGGATTCGTTGAGCGGATCCGGCCGTCCTGATGCTGCAGAGACGATCTCAGAGCTTCAGGCGCACCTCTGCTTTGCCGGCCCAATGACAGGACTGATGGCGTGCCAGCAGGCGGCAAAGGACAATGACTTGCATGACAACGAGGAATTTACCGCGTTTCTCAGAAATCACGTCTCCACAATCAGGACCGAGTATCCCAGCTTCATCGCAGAACCCTACCCGGGTTGTCTGGATGATTACGCAAACATGCTCGAGGCTGTCTGCGACAACGGCATTGCAGCCGGCCCTGACAACACGGTAATGTACAACGACTATATCGGCGACCACATGCTCCTCAACAGGGATTTCTACGACGCAATTGCGACCAGAGACTGGTGCTGGTTCTTCTTCAATGCCTACGAACTGCTAAGCACCTATTCGGGCCATGAAGATTGGCCGCCCCTGCCAAGAACAAGCAACCCGAGACCAATAAATTGCGAGTTCTTCAGCCTGCACCTCTCGAAATCTTCTCACAGACTGGACAACGCCGTGGTTGTTGATTTGATGAACGTTATGAAGGAAGACCGCGATCTTCCAGGTGTTGCAATTGATGCCGCGGCAATAAGAGACATATCCGCCACATGGTATGGATTTGACGGTCAATGGGATCAGACATTTCGAATGGCAGACACCGACTTTCCCTCTGCGGCCCCGGTGAAGCCGCAGCACAATTACGTCGGCGCCGACGCAGCAGTCCGGGTCACAACCACCCCGGACACAAGGACACCGGGCGGAAGAAGGCACGAAATCAAGTGGACTGCAGCAGCAAAGCCCTTCAGCCGACTCCTTGAAGATGACAAGCCCAACGCCTACGGTATCGTTCTTCCGTCTTTCCATGATGTACGCCTGATACCAGTCGACGCATCTTCCGCTCCATGGGGTGGATCATTCGATCTTGCCCTGCGGAGACATGTCGAGGATCATGTCCCGATTTACGCCGCCGACGGAATCATCGGGCTCGCCCCTGCCTGCTGGTATTGCCGGCAACTCATGACGTGGGAAGATCCGGTGTTCCGTGCGGACGGCGTTATATGGCTTGAATTGAACTCAAGCCTGTGTTTTGTAAGAGGTGGCGGCGGAGGTGGAGGTTCTGGCGGCGGCACACGGAGGGGACATTGAATAAGCGCGGTCAGGCGATGGTTGAGTTCGTCGTTTCCATAATCGCGGTGATTGTCCTTGTCGCGAGCATGGTTCAAATAGGAATCCTGTCAAAGGTCCATACCGACGTCATGGCCGACGCCCGCGACCGCGCTGGCGAACACGCCATCAGGCCCGTGGTTGGCGGCGAATTGCCCGACTATGCGGGTTCGGTTGAAAACGGCCCGGATAGAGTTAACTACTCCGCCGACGATTTCGCACCACGCGGCAACATATTCGGTGCACAGACAATTATCGGTTATGCCAATCCGGGAGAACTTCAACGTGTGGTCGGCGACAACGTAATGACGGAAACATTTCTCACTCCTGCATCCATCATGAACGGACTCGTTAAAGGATCGTCCAGCAGAGTGGTTCCAATGCTGCCGGTAATCCGGGAACTGGTGAACGGTGAAATATCTATCAACGTAAAGTCGAAGGTGTGGACTGCCAGTCTCGGAGATATCTACTAATGACAGGAAAGGCCCGAAGAGTGACGTTGCTGGTGGCGATCGCATGCGCCCTGGC
>JBAXMA010000155.1:0-7237 GCA_037134535.1 bacterium | reverse complement strand
ATTCTGGCTGGCATTCTATCTCGTCCAAGGGCGGCCACGTCCGACAAACATTTGATCGAGTTTACGCCGGTGTGGCACTTGCTGAAACTGGTTGACGAGATCCTGACCAACCGCCCATCCGACAGTCCACGCTGACGCAACCTCTCAACGACAGAGTCCCAAGACGCTTCCGTTTCCGCCCACGGAAATGAATAGCGGCCGTAGGACTGGCGGCATCCCGCGGTGGGTCCGGACTGCGATCCAAGAGCCAGTCCATCCGAGAAATGGTGTGCCATGCAGCACCGCAGTTCGTGCATCGGCAATCGTCCACCGTCAGCCACTTCCTTTCCCACTTGCTCCGGCGTCAACCCATTGCGATTGGGACCGCCAGCCGACCCTTCGCACAGCGTGGGCCGCATGGTGTCACAGGCGATAGTACCTTGACACTCACGAATGCCCGCGATGCGGCAAAACAGGACAAGCGTGCCGCTGCCGATTACTCCTGTTTCGGTTCTCCTCGATGAGCGCAGCCCCTGATTTCATTGGCTCGATTCACAAGCACCTGAATCACCTGCGGATTATTGACAGCAAAATGACTGTAAATACCGCGCGTGACGATATGGCCTTCTTCTTCTGGCTGCGGAATGTGAAATGAGAACGCCTCAGAATAACTAGAGACATAAGGACTCGGAGTATTTCGACGACAGGCCAACCTGCCTTCTAGTAACAGGTGGAGTGCGGAAAAAAACGTGTCTTGTGCCATTCTTGGAGTACTCAACAAGATAGCACGAACTTTCATGTTGGCGGCTACCCGCTGTGCGATGTCACCGCCCATACTGTAACCAATTAGGATGGGCTCTTGCCCGGCGGTCCGGAGAAAAGCAACCTCTTCGTGCACCCACCTTGTGATTCCCCGGACATTCCGAAACAACATCCGCCTTTCAGATGCGGAGATGCGAAACCCGGCACGGGAAATCTCAGACAAGAGTGGTGAGGCTGCATTTGCTGTCATGCAAAACCCAGGAATGAAAATCACAGTGCCTCCTGAGCCACTCCGTGATTCGACTGCATATGGAATTGGTGCGACCTCATGGCAGGCAAGATCCGCTAAGTCATGGACTGTTTGTTCCACGAAAGACCACCACAGACGAATCTGACAGAGTCCATTTTTCTGAGCGCAATCTCTTGCTCCATAGAATGCGTTGCGAATACACAGACACGAACGTCTCCCAGCCTCATATAGACATTCAATTCGAGAGAGATCATGCATATCTAACCCGCCAGAGAATCCAGTGTGCTATTCATCTGCTTTCTTCACAACGGCATCTTCATAACGCGCCGCGTAACTATCCATGGTGCCAGTAGCACGCAGAGTCAGCATGACGGCAAACTCAAGAAGGATGAGCCATGCAATAGCACCGAATGTCACCAGCGGTGCTCCGAGCCGCCAGGCAGCGAGAAGCATGCCGCAGACAACTCCTATCAGAAGCCCGGTGGAGCAACGGCGAGCGTTGTTACTCGGTCGGCCAAACCCCTCGTGGCGTAGGAAGTCCGCTACGGCAGGAATCGGCAAAAGAATGACAGTTGCAAATATTGCGCAGGTGGGCCATGTCCTCCACCAGTCGAGACTGGCCAAGGCAAGCAAGATGCCGATCATTATGCCGGAACACCTTGCACAGACACGCACCGACCCCAAAAGCAGCGTATGGTCGTAGTCACAGGGCGGATGGTGAGATAACCACATGCTCCATCGCACCATCCGAAACCTGGAGACCTTCTTGCGGAGGCCTTGGGATCCGTGGCCGCGCAAGAGTGAGACCGTCATTGTCGAAACCCTATTCGGCATGGGGCGACTGGAAACCTTGTCCCGTGCAAATCGGGCATTTCGGCTTCTGCAGCAGCCAGATCGGCACATAACAGATACCGCAGAGAAAGATCGCTACAAGCCAGTTAAACTTCTTCTCCGGTACTACATTGCGTTTGCACAATGGACACCACATCGGACTTCCCATGGCTTCTCCTCCTTCTCCTCTATGTTGATCAATCAACCACCGTCCATTTTTGCCGCGAGCAAATGGTGATCGGTGACAGCAACTCTTGCATAACGATGGATTCCTATCGGATTCTGTAGTTCGCCGAGATCAGCGAAGGTCGACATATGGCAGACTGACGTATGTGTCCTTACCATAGACGGCACCATTCATGAATATAACTTCAGCTCCTGACGTATCAGGGTTAAGCCATGTGTAGGCAAACGTCCCGCCGCCAGCGTTGAGAGTCTCGCTACCAGCGCTTCCGACAATTGCGACGACCTGATCGTATGTCATACCATTTTGGATTTGGTCATACTCGGCTCGTGTAACTATCGGGTGGCCGGCGTTGCCGCTCCCTGCTGTGTCCCCATCTCCGCCACCACACCCGACAAATGATAGCAGTCCGATTGTGGCTATCACCGACAAGACTTTCCTCATCAATCACCCCCTGTTGTTGATATCGGCCTACTCGAATCCTGCTTTCTGATTATCATGTCGCCATATCAGCGACAAGTACAAACTGTCGCTATTTTGGCGACGATCATAGGCGGGCATATACTGCAGGCCAATGGAAAAGACCATCTACGCCGACGAGTATCGACTTCTCTTGGAATGGCTGCGTGATCAGCGCAAATTGAAAGGCCACACAATGCGCGATCTGGCCAAACGGCTGAAAGTGCACCACTCTTGGATTGGCCGCATCGAACAGGGCGAGAGAAGACTGGACATAGTTGAGTTTGCCCGCTTGTGTAATGCGATCGGGTGCGATGCGGGCGACGGCCTGAAGTTCGTTATTCCTCCTTCAAAAATCAACTGCAAGAAACCGGCCAAATCCAGGGCATGAATCGGTTCATGCAGTTCTTCCGTCAGCTAGGCTGAAATAGTCTTGCATTCATTGAGCGAGCAAAACTGCAGGGGAAGCCCATGAACAGCATTTGAAGCCGCGGTGTCGGCCCGCCACTGGCCAGGAGCCCGCGCCCCATCAAATCCCCCACGAGCCTTCAGAGCCTTTGTCCAGCCGCCGAAGTCCTTCCTCGCCGTCGTGTACAAGGCCGGATCCCTCTGACGACTGGTGAAGAAGGATCGCGGACCAAGCATACCACAAAGGATTCGTTGAAACGGGAAGTGATAGAATTGATCTCTCGTGTGACCAATGACTCGTTTCAGTTTTGCGCCGGACTCGACCTTAACGCAATCTATGTTGGTTGTCGCCACTACGTCAGAGACCTTGATGGTCATAACACCGATCAGAAGATGATCCTGTACAAAATCAGAATCCGTAGGGAACAGCTCCCGCAACTTGTGAGCAACCCATTTCTGAACAGCTATTCAACGACAGGACATTTTGAAGTGGAGAAAGACAACTTTGACGAGATTCAGATCTCGATAAGCACAATCCGGCTATGAGAATATTCAAAATACTCTTGGTACTCTGTCTGGGCACCCTGGTTTTATGGGGTGCTGAGTTCTGTCTACAGGCAAGTAGAAATGCGGCTTTCCCGGCAGAAATCACGGCCAGGGCAGAACGCGAACGGGGCGCTATGCAACTGGAGTTTGCCACAAGAGAGAAGAATCTTGAGCAAGAGTTTGCAGGAAAGAAACATCTGGCTACTGGCAAAACCATCTATGATAGAATCTATAATTCTCCGAATCAGTCTATTGAAGACATGATCCGACACATTTCACGCGAAGCATTGCCTGAGAACTGGTCATGCGACGTCAAGGTTGATGAATTCACGCATTTCGTCCTCCTCATCTATCAGCCGACGACAGCAGTCCCGGTTGAAGCCGCCGCCGTAGTTCCCATCCTTCTGCCGATTCTGAAGTATTGCGGCGGTTACCTATCGGACGTCGCGGTGTTTGACAAAACGAGGAAGAGCTCTCTTTTTTTTGACAAGGACGTGCTCGCCGAAATAAGACAAAGGGAGAATATCTCCGCTATATCTGCCGAACGCGCAAAGAAACAGGGGGTTCAATTCACTCGCTACAATTCAATCACTGTTCCTTGTCAAGAGTCGCAGGGACATTTCTTCGTCAAAATAGAAATTGGTGGGCGCGATGGGGTCGTGCCATGTGTCGCTCTCCTTGACACAGGTGCGAGCGTCACAATGATTTCCACCGAAGCTGCTGAGAAGAGTGATGGGGCCAGTCTCGCCTCTGCACCACAGAGGACATTCGATACGGCTAACGGGAGACTGTTGTGTCCGGTGGTCAGACGGGATGTTCTTGTGCAAGGATACCGAAGAAACATCGAGGTCGCCGTGAATCGATCTGGCACGTGGAATCTCCTGGGCGTCAACTTCTTTGAGGGACTGGACTATGTAGTAGATTCTCAGAACTCATGTATTCATTTTTGGGAGAAGAATCCTGCGGCAGCGAAGTAGGAAGAGTGACATTACCGATCCTGCAGGAGGGGCAAAGGGCGTGATCCTAAAAGCGCTGAAGACCCCGAGAATCAGCCCTTATAGACATTCGGCATGGGTACTTAACTGGAGCGAATCTCAATCATTGGTAATGGAATGGAAGCCAGCTTGTCTATAGTGAGGTGAGGGAAACATGATGGAGACGGACATTGAGCAGTTGCGAAAAGCAGATTGGGTGGGGGTGGAAAAGGAGGTAGTGCACAAGCTGCGAATGCTGCGGGCGGCGGTTGACAATCTCGAGCCGAACGAACTCAACAACAAGATCGCAACAGACCTGTTCATTCCGGCTCTGGCGAAGCTGGGTCAGTTCTGCATGATGATCGAGCTTGATGAGTCACCGTCGCGGCGCAATTGAGTACAGGTTTCGGGTGTCAGACGCTCAGATCTCCGTCGATGAAGATCGCGTATCTGCTCCACAATCCTGCGCTGCACGGCCGTTTGCTTCATTACCGGGACAGACTACGAGAACGGCGGCCGGGAATCACGCCGAATCATCACCGGTGCGAAACAGGCAGGGAAATAGGTGACCTCGTAAACTGCGGCAATCCCCCAATTCTGCCGCAAAGAACCCCTCCATCCCAAGGCGTTGGTCCCGGTCATAGAGGCCTCGTGTGCGTCTCCCCCTGGACCTCCACAGTCGTAACAACGTAACACCCGATTGCCATTGAGACACCCCGGCAACCGTTCAAAACGCCCCAAAAACGCCATCACGCAGTTATCCCGATCGTGAGATCGACCCCATGTTACGCTGTTACGGTTGCAGAAGGCGCGTATCTGGAAAATGCGTAACGAAAGCTGTCGGCGCTGTGGCCCCTTCGCAGATCAACGGGTGCAGGATCGTGGAGAGGGTAGGGGAGCCGACGGGTCCGATTCTTACGGCTGCGCAATCACCTGACACCGCCAAGGATGGCCGTTACCCCTTCTGACGGCCACAAGCCTACTCCCACACGCGGTACGCAGACTGACGGCCGGGACTCGGTTCTTGCCGTGCAGGTCGCATTAGACTTTAGCAGCCAGTGCCCGCAGCCGTTCCTTGTCCTGTTCAGTTGCGGTCCCGGCAGAAAGCTTCATTACAAGCGCCAGCAATTCGTCGGCTGGCTTGAGGCGAGCCGGCTTTCCACCAGTCAATACATGAGGCATAGCACCCAAAAGCGCGGCCCGGAAGTGTTCGCGATCCGGCCGGAAATAGTGCTTCAAGATGATCTCGACCGTTGAGTGTCCCGTTATGCGGCGGACAAGCTCGATGGGTACTCCCGCGGTCAATGCCAACGTAACAAACGTTGCCCTGAGAGCGTGCCAATCTCTGACGCTGGCGGCCCGATGTCCAATTTCACGCGGTTCTTGCGTTGCCAGATGCACCGCTCTCTTCACACTCGAACCTGGCGTCCGGCAGAATGACTTTCCGGTCAGCGCCTCCACGCGGCGCATATCGCATGCCACCAAAGACGAATAATTGCCCGTTGCACGGAAGATTGCACTCGTGGCTTCGCCGGCCATATAGCGCTGGAAGGTGTCAAGCATCCGGTCCCGGCGTGTGCCCTCGGGGATATATGTGGTAATTGCCGCTATGCCCTCTTCTACAGTACCGACCTCGATAGGGACAGGCGGGTGGCTCTTGGCCAGGATGCTCTCGAAGGCCTTTGCCACTATCTTCTTGAAACGCCAGGTAAGGTTATGGGGAGTGTTCCGTAGCAGACTGGCCGCCTCTGGGAACACGTATTTGCTCCCATTGTCCTTGAGAGCGGACAGGACATCTCGTAGCGGCTTGAAAATGGGTATCTCGACTTGCGCGCCGGTCTTAGACGTCTTGACAGTCAACATGCCTCCGGCCAGGTCAACAGCATTCCACGTCAGCCCGCATACGTCGCCCCGGCGCATGCCGGAACAGGCTGCAGTCACAATAAGCGGGTACATGAATTCATCATCGCGCGCGGCGGCCAGCAGCTTTTCCAGTTCCTCAGGCGTGAAGGGCTTTCGGTGGACGGCGTCGCTTTCCCCGCTGGACCAGTGGCCGACAAAAGTGGAAAAGGGGTTTGCCGTACCGACAGGCAAGAACCGCTCGAAGGATTTATTCAGCAGCTTGGTGTTCTCTCGGATCGTCTTGTGGGCGAATTTGCCTTGCAGCGTGGCTATGTAGCCGGCGGCGTCTTCCGTTGTCACTTCGTACAGGTACCTCGCCGACGGGTTCTGGATCCGCATGAATGCAATGAATCGGTTGAAGATCGCATCGCATCCGGCCAAATAGCCAACACCCACCGGCCTTCCTCGCCCCATGTTTCGCCAAAGCGCCGAGAGATCTGCAATCCGGCTATACTGAACGGGGCGTCCCGTCTTTGCTTCTATCAGCCTCTCAGTCAGGTGATCAGCACGACCTTTTCTGCCAGCATCCTCGGCGAACCGCTTCAGTGCATCCAATGCCTTCTCGCGGCTTTTCTCAAAGTCCTTGTCGCCTGGCTCCCCGACTTTCAAGTCCGCTGGAGGCGTCCCCTTAATGCGGACGTTCAAATTCACAACTTTCCGAACTCCCCTTTCGGTATACACCCCATACCAACAAGGTCTGAGTTTTCCGTCCCGCTGAGTCTTCAGCATGAGTGCCATGTTCTGTTCTCCCTTCTTTAATCGCTATGGAACAGAATGCGACCATTCGGGGAGCAGTGCAAGCCAAAAACACCCACAATCGCACCCACGCAGGCAAAACAGGCTAAAATTATGCATATTACCTCGCAAACGAGAATAATAGGATTAGGCACGGAGCCTGAGTTATTTCCGTCTCCGCAGGCTACGCCGGAAAAACTCAGGCAC
>JBAXMA010000154.1:0-7258 GCA_037134535.1 bacterium | reverse complement strand
GATCCAGCGTTAATGCCTCCATTCGCAAGATGATATTCATGGCCCTGTTCTTGAAGAAGAAGAAGAATATGGTCGCCGGCACAGCTGTCGACAATCCCACGGCCGTCGCCCACAAACCGTGCGAGATGTTCATGGCCAGCATCGCCTGCTGCTCAGCTCCAGGCGCCTGAGTGGCTAAGTTACCGAACGCAAAAATCATGCCTTGAACCGTTCCAATCAGCCCGAGCATCGGCGTAGTATTCGAGATAACACTCAGATATGTCACCCGTGAGAGAACTTTTTCAGTTTCAAGATCCGCTGCGACGCCAATGGCATCCTGTATAACCTCGAAACCCTCCTCCACCTGGGCAAATCCGGCAGAAAGAATCCGCGACAGTGGTCCTGGATTAGCGTCACAGAATTGCACCGCTTTCAGAAGATCACCCTGCTCCATGGCGGTACGGACCTCACTTACAAGCGAGTCCGGCATAATCTTGGCGTCCTGAATGGTAATGAATGAGTCAATGATCAGTGCAACGCTGATTAGCGAACACGCAATCAGTGCAAGCCAGATCATCACACCAGCAGGACCCGACTTTAGAATAATCACTATGATATTAGCACTGTGAACTGGCGGTGCTACTTCAGAAGACGCCACACCAGCAGCAGCAGCTCCCTGCCCGTATGCCATATGCAACGTAAGACACGTACCTATCACAAATATCGCTATTCCGAACCAATTTCGCAGCTTCATCAATACACATCTCCTTTTCTTAATATTAAAACTAACTCATCTTCGATCTGGCCTGTGTCGTATAAGAACTTTCAGGATACTTGTCGATAAGCATTCTCCTGAGAATATCACCACGCCCACCCCGGTCTTTCAGCTCATCCAACAACGCCGCTGCCTTGAAAAGCGCCTCCGGCTGGATGCTTTTCACATTCTCGAACAGAATAACAACCCGCAGATAATCGAGCAGGGCAGCTTCCCTGTCATTCTTAATATGATTCATCCCGCCCCGTGCAATGTAGGCCGCAGCAACTATATCTCTTTGCCCGGTGGCAATTGCTTCATCAAGTTCCACTTTCAGCTTGGCCATACTGCCCGCGCCCTGGCCAAGCAGCGCCTTCCAGTACATCAATTGCGCATCTGCGCTGAGCTCAATCTTTGCAACACCACGGACTACCGTTTCCATCACAGCGGCAGCCTTCTTGGGATCATTCTTTCTGAGATATATTTCCGCAAGCTGGCTGGCGGCTTCCACATCCCAGCCCTGCTTGGCGTATTCCGACACAACGCTTTCCAATGAAAAAATGGCCGCATCAAACTGCTTGCTGTTCAGCTGACTTTCCGCGAGCGCGAACTTCGGGGGTTTATCCATTTCGATCTTTTCGATAGATGCTTTCGGAAGCATGAAGGTTGACCCATCCGCTTGTACGACATTAAACGAAGCCTGCCCTTCCACCCAGCGGAGTGCCTTAACCTTCACGACAGTGCCATCAGTCTTGGTTACCGTGCTCTCGGCACTCGCCATGACAACAGTCCCGCATACAAACACAATGCTCAGCAGGGTCATCAACCCGCTTCCATTGCTCTTCATATTCTTTTTCATGGCCACATCGCCTCCTGTTTCCTTCTCATTCATCCCTATTCCTGCCGCAAGTCATATGCGAGAAATCATCCACCAGCTCAAAACAAATCCGCATCAGGGCTGCTTGGCCTGAGGCATGGAGCCCAATCGGGCATCAGCCCAGGCTTCCCAGTCCTTCGCCCGTCCACTGGCCCGACTGTCAGGGAACTGCTTCTTGTAATTCTGGCAGTTCTCTTTCACGGCATCATACTTCTCGAGTTCCTTCAGTAACGGTGTGCCGAGTTCAAATGCCGACTCCATGGCGGACCGCTGGCGCGGATCAGCTGAATCACCGAATAGGAAAATGCGCTGATAGGTAGCAGCGGCAGCGCTCTTGTCATCTTTCAGAAGCTGAATCGCGCCCAGCTCAAGCTCCGCGTCAAGTATTTCCTTCTTGTCTTCCTTATTGATCATCTTGCGATATATATTCATCGCCTTGATCGACTTATTAAAGCAGTCAATACGCTTGACCGGATCGCTCTCTTTCTTACCTAGTTCAGCATAGATCCTGCTCAGAAGCAGATTCACCTCGGCCGTATAGGCAGACCTTCTGTTCTTTGCGAGTACTTCCTCAAGCGGCTTCCTGGCTTCATCAATGTTGCCCAATCCAAACAGAGCCTTCCCGAGTCCAATTGACGCGAGTTGCCACATATTGCTGTTGGTTGTGAGCCTTGTTGCCGCGTAAGCCTTTGATGCCTCCTCGTACTTCGACACGCCGAGCATAAGTCCGGCGATCTTATAAAACTGTTCGGGCTTAAATGCCTCCGGTTTAGCAAGCATCCGACTTGCGGCCTTGATTGCCTCGTTTGTACGGCCCAACATTAACAAGTTCTCCACCTCTACGAATACGATGTTCATGGAATATTCATTCGTAGGCCAATCGTCGTGCAACTTCTGGAACATCTCGTCAGCCTCTTGCTGCCGCCCCTGGACAGACAGGAGAATGGCCATCGAACCCAGCATCGGCGGAACTCTCTCCGACTTAGGGAAGAGCTTCACGCACTCCTTGTAAGCATTAATTGCATTGGTCTGATAGTAGGCCACCCTGGTTTGCGGCTCCTTAAGTCGCGCGTAGCATGATCCCTTCTGATACAGTGACCACTCCAGCAATTCCTTCTTTCTGAGCTGATTCTCCGGAGTCATCTCGATCCTATCGCCGCGGTTCGTCAGAAAATAGGCAAGTCGATTATATTCGTTCAGGGCCGGTACATGCCTTCCTATCTGGAGGTACTCATCACCCAGACTTCTAATAGCTGCCGCCTGTTCAATACTCCAGGTCGACTTGACCACATAGTTGCTGTACCACGTGATCGCGTTCGTATGGTCGCCAAGTTTTGCATATATCCACGCTGTAAGTCCAAGTGCTTCCACGGCGCGGGCCGAGTTTGTATACTTCTCCGAAATCATCTCGTAATATTTCAAGGCGCCTACATAGTTGGTCGCCTTCAGCGCGTACGATGCCCTTTGAAGCACCGCGCCCACTGCCCGCCTGTGGTTGCTGTACTTGTCAAAAAATGAGTCCAAAACCAGCTGTGACGACTCACGATCGCCCCTGGTCTCAAAAGCATTCGCTACAAGCAGAAGGGTGTCACCCGCTTCATTGTAGAGGTTGGTACTCTTGCAATATCGGTCAGCCACATAGCCGACAACCGCTCGCGAAAAGTAAGGATATTGCTTCTCTGTAATCTCTGTCTCAATATAGCATCGGGCCAGTTCGCCTATTGCCGCAACCATGTCCTGCCGGTCATAGTAAATACCAAGAACTTCTTTATACTTCTCTGCAGCAGCCGGAAAATCGCCATTCGAGAACTGCAGGCGCGCATCCCTCAATTGCTCTGCCGCAAACTGGGAATTATCGATAGCAGGGAGCTTGATCGGCCATTGTCTCTCCTTTGCTATCTTAGTTATGCCATCCAGACGCTTTCGGGCTTCCATGGCCCATGAACTAGACGGGTATTTCTTCACCACCACAAAGTAATGCCACAGCGCATCGACAAATGCTTTCTTTGCGTCCGCGACGGAATTCTTATCCAACGCTTCTCTGCCATTTTCTTCAGACATCGTACCCATCAGGTAGCGGCATTCCGCCAACGGACTGTGCTTTAAAGAATCCTTGCCCTGACCGCCAAGCAGCTTGTCCGCATCTTCCAATCCCTCCATCTTGCTGACTATGATCTTGCGGGCACTCTCTTTATTCCCCCTTATCATCTCGATATGGGCCATAATTACTACGCTCTTCCAGTACCACAGACTCGTCTGGCCAACCCACTGAACGTCCGAAGCAATCTTAAACGCCTCATCAAGAAGCTTTTTTTGTCCTTCCGGCGAGAACTTCGGAGCCGCCCTCACTATGAGCTCACACATCTCGATCTTGACCTGATACACAAGATCTTCGGGCTCAAGCTTGCTGAGCAAGACATATCTGTAGGCCTGGATTGCGTTGGTGTAATCACCCACCCGCTGCAGCATCTGGGCATACTTGTAGGCTGACTCACTGTAGAACCTCTGCAACTCAGGAGGCGGTCCTGTCGGATAAGTCCTGAAAAATGCGTCATAGAGCTCGCGCGATTCGCCCAACTTGCCCCAGTTATACAACTGGTCCGCCAGAGTCAGCCGCATAGCCATGTTTTCTACGGTATTGGACGTCATCCGGCCGACTTCTTCCTTGGCCGACTTGAAATCACCCGTGGAGGTCATGATCTTGATACGCACCCGCGAAACTTCGGCCTTGCCTGCGTTACCGTACTTGGCCGCAAGCTTGTCGACTACATCCTTGGCTTTGTCAGGGAATCTGAGATCAACAAGGCCGGCCGCAAAATCGGCCTCAGCTTTAATGTCGGCCTGGTCGTCGGCAAAGGAAGTCATAATGGAGGCCGAAAGCAGCAGCGTGCCTGTGACAAGAAACCGAAAGTTGTGCAGTGTTCTTAGCATGGTGTTCGACCGGCGCATTACATCACTTCAACACACAGAAGGTCAAGGCGTTTTCTTCAGCACAGCCGTTATTTAGCAACTCATCAACTGGAGCACAGCCACCGAAGCACATTCACCAGTGAACCCATCATCACATATGCTTCAACACTTAATACGCTCCGGGCGGATAGATCCTTAGATAAATCTCAGTTCGTCACCGCCGTAGTATTGGTCACCACCGGAGTAAGAGAGAGCCGTTCTACTACTCCTTTGTAGTCAGGGCCCGGCGAAACTATGTCGTCTGCAGTCCCAGCCAGTTTGTCTTTCCCGCACGAAAAGAGACGAACTGTATCGTTCGAACAAGAATATTGAAACAGACTTCCCCAGAGATCATAGGGCACCTCGTTCACGAAAGGGGCAAGCCAGCCCGGGGCGTGACTTGTCATGAGAACATCAAGCCCTTCCTCTGCACTGGGAAAGCGATTGCTCGTCTGCCGGAACCACTGGAGTGCGGTGTGCAGACGACCAAGCTCTTCACTGGTCCGCCCTTCAGCGGTCAGGAAGCGCCTGGGCCTGACCATTCCTGTATCGGGCTTGGACGTAAAAGAAAACGTAAGCAGGGCGAGTCCGGCAACAATCGATATTCCAATGAGCCAGAAAAGAAAGCTGGGCCGCTCGGTGAAGATGGAAAAGAACGACAAGGGACCTCCACCGGACTTAGAGGACTGGGCGCGTCTCGCTCTCGGCACATACTCCTCCTTGCGCGCCGGCTCCGGTAATCGAACAGCCTTGGAACAGAATGGACACAGACTGTTCTCGATCCGCTCCATAATCTTGCCGCAGTATGGACATCGAAACTTCATACAGCCTCCTCCACAGTTCAATCAGGAATGATCTCTTCAAGGCCTTTTGATGCCAAGAAAAGGTCGCCGTGACAACGACACTTCACCTGCCGCTACAGATACAGCCAGAAATACGCAGTAAGGGTCAAGTGTAATATGAGGACAAAAGCAGCGGGCAAGCCTTGACTGACTGCTCCGGCAGGTGGCAACATCAGTAATCACTTACGGGAGTAAGACCGGCGGGATCAGAAAATATGGGATTTCTCAGGAATAGCACAGAGAATACACAGCAGTACATGCTGAGCATCATCAAAGAGACTGGACCAAGACCAGGTGACGGTCGGGGTATCCGGCTGCTCCTCTGGATCCTCACGAACCTGTCCTACCTTTATACCATGGTCGCGCAATTGCGGCTGTTTCTATATAGCAAGGGACTTTTTCGACATCACACCCTCGGATGTCAGGTCATCAGCGTAGGAAACCTGACAGTGGGCGGAACGGGTAAGACTCCTGTGGTAGAAGTTTTTGCCAGGCGACTTCAAGAGGCCGGCCGCAAAGTTGCCATCCTGAGCCGAGGCTATAAGAAAAGGGAACGGACCCTGCCGGAAAGATTTCTGGACAAAATCCTGTTCAGAGAGAGAGCACGGCCGCCGCGCGTCGTATCCGATGGAAAGAGTCTGCTGCTTGACTCAAGAATGAGTGGCGATGAACCCTATATGCTTGCATCGCACCTGCCGGACGTGGCAGTCCTCGTTGACAAGGACAGGGTCAAAAGCGGACGGTACGCGATAAATCATGGCCGGGACACTCTTGTTCTCGACGACGGATTCCAGTACCTCGCCCTTGACCACAGGATCAAAATCGTGCTGGTCGACAAACAGAACCCCTTCGGCAACGGTTATGTTCTTCCCCGAGGCATCCTCAGGGAACCGATCAAAAACATCAATCGGGCTGACGTAATATTCATCACAAAATGTGACGGAACTCCAAACGATGAACTGAAAGCCAAGCTCCGGAGCTTGAATCGCAGAGCTGAGATAATCGAATGCACGCACAGGGCCAGGTATCTTCAAAATGTCTTCAGCGCAGACCGGTTGGACGTGTCATGCCTTCAGGGCATGTCGATCACTGCAATGTCAGGCATTGCAGCTCCGGACGGATTCGAGAAGGAACTTGTCCGGCTGGGAGCAAAGGTACTGACAAAGGAAAGATTTGCAGACCATCACAGATATTCACAGCAGGAGCTCATCGATATCATCAACCGTAGCATGGCCGCAGGCGTATCTGCGGTGGTAACAACGGAAAAGGATGCGGTCCGTTTTCCAAGACTTGAACGCAGTGGAGTGCCTATTCTCTTTCTCCGGGTAGACATCGAACTGCTGAGCGGCAAGGAAGACTTCAATGCCTGTATCTCGCGAATCTGCTTCAGGAAACAAGAAACTGATTGAGGACGCGTGCGGATCAACTCTGTTCTCTGGAGTCAACTGGCTCGGAGACAGCGTCATGACCATGCCGGCCATTCAAGAGTTTAAGCGCAGGCATCCTGCCTGTCTAACCGCAATGCTGTCAAAGCCTTCGCTCACGGCCCTGTGGAAGATGAATCCTAACATCGACATGGTCATTGAATTACATCCCGGCACGACTGGTGTAATTCGTGCGGCAATGGCAGTAAAACAGGCAGGATTCGAGCGTGCTTACGTGCTTACACAGTCGTTCCGTTCCGCACTGGTCCCTTTTCTTGCCAGAATCCCCTCCAGGACTGGAATGCCTGGCCACCATCGCGACTGGATGCTGACCGCGGTGATCCGGCCTGTCGAGACAGAGACCAGGCGGCATCAGATGTTTGAATACTTTGATCTGCTCGGTATAGACAATACTGCAACACCAGACACACAT
>JBAXMA010000153.1:0-7278 GCA_037134535.1 bacterium | reverse complement strand
TTCCCGGACTATCTGCAACTTCCCCCGAAGACCGTCTCGGTGGAGGGCGGCAGTCTTGGAGTGCTGGAGGGCAGTACTGTAAGATTTGACGGCACTGTGGGCCGCGACCTGAAGTCGGCAGTGATGAATCAGGCGTCAAACAGTATTCCGCTCAAGGTTAGCGGAAACCGTTTCACAAGCGGAGTACTGGGAGTAAACTCGCTTACGGCCTGCGAGTTCGACTGGGTTGACCGGATCGGGTTGCGAGGCATGAAGCCATACCGTCTGGAAATGCGCGCAGTTCCTGACGCAGCTCCAATTGTGGACTGTCAGGGGCCTGCGCGGGTGGTTGCAATTCTGGAAGAGGAAGTGGTGTCGTATACGGTGTCGGCCGATGACGACTATGGCAATAAAGCGCTTTGGGTGGAATGGGTGCGCACCGACAATTCCGGGAAGACCGGTCAGGAGCCACCCGGCAGGGCGGAGATACAGACGGGTGGACCAGGAGCGGCCAGGCTGGCCGGGGTGTTCGAGTTTTCGCCACTGGTTGCGCACGTGCCTGAAGGGGCAGTTGTGACGCTGCGTGCTTATGCAACTGATTACTTCCCTGGTCGCAAGCCGGCGGAGTCAATGCCGCTGAAGATATGCGTACTCACCAAGGCGATGCACGCGAAGCTTGTACAGGAGAGGATGGAGGAGATTCAGTCCCGAGTCGAAGAGCTGACCCGCGACGAGGAACGTCTGCTTGACGACAACAGGGAGCTTTCAAAGCTGTCTCCTGAGAAACTTGCCAGCGAGCAGACCACTAATTCGCTCAAGGAGAAGGAAGACGAGGAGCGGAGCAATTCGGAACGGCTGGAGTCGCTTGCGGAGGAAGGCGAAAAAGCGCTGCAGGAGGCGCTGCGTAATAGCGCGATACCGGAAAAGATGCTCGGTGAGTGGGCGAAACTGATGGCAAAACTGTCAGACATTGCCCGGGGCGATATGCAAAAGGCAGCTGGCGCTCTGCAGCAGGCTCAGGCAGGTGGTGAGAAGAGGGAGTCGAAGCTGGGAGAGGCGATTAAGCGTGAGGAGGACGTCCTGAAAGCTCTCAGGGAGAGCGAGAAGGGGATGAATGAGTCCATTGAGGACATGATTGCTCAGAACTTTGTGAACCGCCTCAAGTTGGCAGCAGGCATTGAGGGATCTCTTTCCGCGTCACTTCAGGAGATGCTGCCGCAAACGGTGGGAATGCCGCCCGAGAAGCTTTCTGGTACGATTCAGGGAAAGATGGCCGGGCTGTGTGTTCGACAGGATGAATGCCGCAATCTTGCGCGGAATGTTATTGATGATCTTGCTGGTTTCTTTAATAGAACGCGCGCCCAACGCTACGAGGCGGTCCGGAAAGAGATGACGGAGCAGAAGACCGTGGAGTGTTTGACAGAGCTGACTGATCTTGTTCGCCGCAATGTGAGCGGTGAGGCAATAGAGAGCGCCGGTCTCTGGAAGGGAAAATTGAGTGCCTGGGCCGATATGCTTACCGGGAAGAAGAAAGGCGGCGGGGACGGCGACGGTGGTGGTGAAGGCGGTGATGGTGAACAGCTAGAGAAGAGCGATATGGAGATTCTTGTGTCCCTGCTGCGTCTAAGGCGTCGTGAAGAGGACCTTCGCGAGCAGACACGATTGGTTGAATCGCGGAAGGATGATAATCCGGATTACCCCGCCGTAGCAGGTAAACTGGCGAAGACACAGCGCGATATAGCTGACGGCACGAGACCATTCGAAAGGAAGGCAATTGCCAGGCCGCTACAGCGTCTGGTTGAAAAGGTGAGCGGCGAAATGATGAATGCTGTCATGTACCTGCAAAGACCACAGACAGACCAGGAGACAATTGCGATTGAAAACGGAATCATTGAACTCCTGTCCAGTTCGATAGACGAAGCCGGCTCGCAGTGCAAGGGCGGGAGTGCTGGTGCTGCAGGCGCCATGCTTGCGATGGCCAGGGGTAAGGGGGTTGGCAAAGGCTCCGGCAGAAGGCCCGGGCAGGGGAGCATGGCCGGTGGCACCACGGACAAGGCCAACCTTCTGTCCAGAGGGGTATCAGATGGAAATTCTTCCGGGCAGCGTGATGTGGAAAAGGGCGGCGGAATAGATGCTGCGAATGTGCCGGAAGAATTCCGTGAGGCTCTGGAGTCGTACTACCGCGCCCTGGAAAAGGAGAAATAGCGGATGAGAAGCAGATGCAGTCTGTTTAAGCCGTTGATAGCCGGTATTCTGTCGGCCGGATTCCTGTGCTTTGTGTGTGCAGGTGGCGCCACGGCACAGGATTTCAAAGGCGAGTACCGGGGTGAGGAGATATCGCCGGAAGTTGAAGCCATGTATCTCAAGGGGTTGGCCTACCTTGCAAAGACGCAGACAGAGAAGGGGAACTGGCAGGATTCCAACGGGACCGGCCCGGCGGTTGTCGGGTTGGTGGTGCTGGCCATGCTGGCGCATGGAGATGATCCCAATCAGGGACCCTGGAGTATTTCTGTAAAGAAGGGACTTGAGTTTATCCTCAGTTCGTCGTTTCAACTCAATGGTTACATGGGGCCTACCATGTATCACCATGGCTTTGCGACTCTGGCGCTTGCGGAGGCCTATGGCAGTGTTGAAGATTCGCGCCTTGGCCCGGCGCTGAGAAAGTCCGTGGACCTCATCCTGACTTCCCAGGCGAACAACTCCTTCGGTGCATGGCGATATTCGCCCGAAGCCAGGGACGCTGACACGACAGTGAGCGGTGCTCAGATGGTGGCGCTGTTTGCGGCACGGAATGCAGGCTTGAACGTGCCGGATAAAGCAATTAACTCAGGGCTCAAATTCTACAGAGACAGCCAGGGTCCTGATGGGGGCATCGGTTACACGAGTATGAGCGACGGCGGGACGATTCGAACTGCGATCGGGTGCCTGATGTTCGAGCTGGCTCACCTGAAGGGCGAACGGGAATTCAAATCCGCGTTCCGCTATCTTCAGCAGAAGGGAGATCAGAGTACCGAGGGGAGCTATCATTACTACTTTTTGTATTATGCGGCCCAGGCATATTTTCACGGCGACCTTGCACTGTGGAATGAGTGGAATGCCCGCAATGTGAAAACTTTGAAAAACACACAGAATATGGACGGGAGCTGGACGGGGTCGGAAGGGACGACATTCTGCACTGCGGCTGCATTGCTGTCCATGGCGGTCGGGTACCGGTATCTTCCGATATACGAGCGGTGAAACCAAGTTCGAGGAAGAAGTGATAAATCAAAGCCATGACATTGTTTCAGGACTGAGGTCAGATCAACGTCTGGTCCCGCCGCGCTGGTTCTCCGTGGCTGAGCGTCTGAGACTGGTGCTGGCATTGTACTTGTCGATGCAGTGGGCTGCTTCTTGCCCTGCAGAGTCTGCTGATTCTGCTCTTGTTCAACCTGCAGAAAGTGCTGAAATCGCCAAACTACTGGCCTGGAAGCTGCCGCGGGATCATGTTACGCATCTGCCTTTTGACGCGACTATTTCGGGCAGAGCATGGGATTCGTTGTTTTCAAGCCTTGATCATGATCGTATCTACTTCCTCGCATCAGACATATCGCGCTTCAAGGTGCGCAGGAGCAAGATTGGTGACGAGTTGAAGGAAGGTAATGTCTCCCTTGCTTATGAAGTCTTTGCTGTCTGGAAAGAACGAGTGACCAATCGTTACGCATATGTCAGGAGCCTCGTTGAGAAAGGCTTTGAGCTTGACCGGAAAGAGACAGTTGAAAGGGATCGCGAGAATGCCGCCTGGTCGCGTGATGAGGCTGTCTGGAATGAAGTTTGGCGCAAGCGGGTCAAGAACGAGTATGTTCAGCGTGTCGTGAAGATCCGGCTGGATAAGGAAAAGGGTGTCAAAACGGTGGAAGATTCATCGGTTGGTGCCGCGATTGTGAAAGCTTATGCGGACCACTGCGCTATGATTGAGAAGACGGAATCGCAGCGGGTGCTGGAAATGTATCTGGCATCATTCTCCCGGGCATACGACCCGCATTGTGAATACATGTCTCCGGCATCTACTGAGGCCTTCAATATCGAGATGAAGCTCTCTTTTGCCGGAGTGGGGGCTGTTCTCGCCACAGAAGACGGGGTTGTGAAAGTGGAGAGGCTGATTCCCGGCGGGCCTGCTGACAAAGACACCAGGGATATCGCGCTTAAGCCGGGAGAAAAGATCATTGCGGTGAGTGAAGGAGATGGCGAGGCGGTGGATGTCAGGAATCAGCCGATCTCTAAGGTTTCGCAACTTGTGCGCGGCAAAAAAGGCACCAGGGTTGTGCTGACAGTGATACCGGCTGGCTCAATTGGTGACGCCGGGGCGAGAAAGGTGGACATTGTCAGGGATGAAGTGAAGATGGAGGACCATGCGGCGAAGTGCGAGATGATCCCGATGACCAATGCCGCTGGAACAGTGACGAAGCTGATTCTGGTGAAGCTTCCGGCGTTTTACAGTGATATGGAGGGACGCAGGGAGCATAAGACTAACTTCACCAGTTCATCCAGTGATGTCGGTAAGATTCTCATTAAGGCGCGGGAGGACGGGGTCAAGGGTGTCATCCTGGACTTGAGAAACAATGGGGGAGGGTCGCTGGGCGAGGCGGTCCAGATGGCGGGCCTCTTTATTCAGGAAGGACCGGTCGTGCAGGTCAGGGAAGGCAGGAGAGTCAACGTTCTGGTTGATGACGACAGGACCGTGACCTATTCGGGGCCACTCGTTCTGCTGGTCAATAGATACAGTGCATCTGCCTCCGAGCTCGTCGCCGGCGCACTGCAGGACTACGGCCGGGCAGTGATAGTGGGAGATACGCGAACGCATGGCAAGGGAACTGTTCAGACAGTGACGCCGCTCGGAAACGACACGAAGATGGGTTCGCTGAAGGTGACCACGGGTCTATTCTACAGGCCGACAGGTAACTCGACACAACTGAAGGGAGTGACATCTGATATAGTCATTCCGTCACCGCAGGAATATGCCATCGAGAGTGGCGAGGATCATCTGCCCAATGCATTGGAATGGTCAATGATCGGTGAGCAGTCAATTGTGTCGTGCGGCGATCTGAAGCCCGTTGTTGCCGAACTGGAGAAGCGCTCGCTCAAGCGCAGGGCAGCGAGTTCCAGGTTTGGTGCATACACTAATGTTCTTGAAAGGCTTGCCTCCATATATCACGCCGAAACTGTCCCACTGAATGTTGACGACTGTCTGGAACTGGCGAAGACAATCAGAGCGTTGAATGAGCAGCTGCGCGGCACAGATGCGAAGGACGCTGAGTCAGAACAATCAAAGAAGGCTGCATGGGACCCCGTAAAGGAGGAGGCGTTGGGCATCCTGTCGGATATGATTGAGATTTCGGGTTCGGCCGCTAAAGTCTCAGGCGGCACTGATTAAGGTTATTCGGCCTTTCTCTGAAGTTGCATGAAAACGCTTGTCAGTTGTGTCAAAAGAGGCTATCAGCCGTTCCCTTGATTGAGAGTTCTATTGGCCGGAGAAGGCCGGAAGTGAAAGGATACCTGAAATGAGCGAGATGACCACGCACGAGCGTTTTAAGCGGATGTACCAGCACAAGGAAGCCGACCGTGTTCCTATGCTTGGCGGGCCATGGGGAACGACCATTGCGCGGTGGCAGCGTGAGGGCATGCCGAAGAATGTGGATTTTACTGAATATTTCGGACTCGATAATGTTGTCGGCGTTGGCGGCGACAACAGTCCGCGTCTGCCGTACAAGCTTATTGAGGACGCTGAGGACTATTGGATCGAGCAGGATTCCTGGGGCACGACTTCGAAGAACTGGAAGCATAGCGAATCCACCCCGCACTGGATGGCCCGCACTATCGTGGACAGGCCGTCGTGGGAGATGGCCAAGGCCCGCATGATTATGGGCCGCGACCGTATAGATTGGAACGGACTCAAGGCGAACTTCAAGAACTGGCGGGAGAAAGGATACTGGATTCACGGCGGCCTGTGGTTCGGTTTTGATGTTACCCATGCGCGCACTGTTGGTACCGAGCTTCTGCTGACGTTGATGTATGATGACCCCGATCTGGTAAAGGACATCTTTGATACCCAGCTTGATTGCAGTCTTCAGTTGCTCGATATGATCTGGAATGAAGGTTACACGTTCGACGCCATCTCGTGGCCGGACGACATGGGCTACCGCAATGGTCTCTTCTTCTCGGTTGACCTGTACAGGCAGGTACTCAAGCCGGCCCAGAAGCGGGCTGTCGAATGGGCGCACTCAAAGGGTATCTATGCACATTTGCACTCGTGCGGCGACATCAATAAGCTCATGCCGGAACTGGCGGATATCGGGCTCGATGCGCTGAATCCGCTGGAGGTAAAGGCTGGCATGGATCCTATCAATATCAAGAATAAGTATGGCGACAAGCTGGTGCTTCACGGTGGTCTCAATGCAATGCTCTGGACCGATATCGGGAAGATCGAATCCGAGATGAGGCGGCTGATGCCAGTGTTGAAGAAAAACGGCGGCTATATTTTCCAGGAAGACCATTCCATACCCGATAGCGTAAGCTTCGAGGACTATAAAATGATAGTCAAGTTGGGTAAGGAGCTGGGGGCTTACTGAGCCGATGCCTGTACCGCGGGCATCCCGGTAGGCGAAGCCGGCACAACTGAACAGCTGGCTTGCACTTCAGCCTCCGTTTTGACATGCTGCCACCTTGAAGGGGCACGTTTATGTCATACACCGCAGCTGTCTGCCATGTGTTCCGGAAAACGGTTTCTTGTCAACGGTTGATCGGTTCAGCGCTGGTCATTGCATTTCTGGTCGGTTCATGCGGAGGCGATCATGATTCTTCATCGCTTTCAGTTGAATCACCTGCTGCATACTTTCAATTAATGGATCCGGCAGCTACCACGCCTATGGTGGCGGCGCATCGGGGTTATCACGACAACGTGCCGGAGAACTCGGTGGCCTCAATTCGTGCTGCGGCACAGTTGGGTGCGGACTTCTCGGAGATAGACGTCCGTCACACTCAGGATGGCATCCTTGTTCTCATGCACGACAGCACGGTGTCCCGGACGACTGATGGCGCCGGCGAAGTCGCTTCAATGACATACGCACAGATTCAGACGCTGACGCTCAATGGTGGCATTCCGTCCGATCCGGAGACAAGTAGAGTGCCGACTTTTGCGCAAGCCCTTGCAGCGGCACGCGAGTCCAGGATCATGCTCTATGTCGACGTGAAGACCAGCCGTGACGATCTCGTTCAGGCCGCGGTTCAGGCCGGTCCGTACTATGATGTTGCCCTCCTGTGCGA
>JBAXMA010000152.1:0-7299 GCA_037134535.1 bacterium | reverse complement strand
GGCAGAGGAGTCAGGGGACCGGAGTCAGAGGTCAGGGGGCAGGGGACAGGAGGCAGGGGACGGTCAAGGCGCACATCTCGGCGCATGTCAAGAAGCAGGAAGCGCAGAAGGCACTGCCGAAGCATGACAAACAGCCGATGGCGCACAAGGCGGCCCATTCGGCAGGCTCAGGGCAGGCAAAACCAGAGGAAGTGATTCCACTTGATGATAGTGAGTTGAGCAAGTTCTGAGGAGTTGAGGGCATACGGCGTCCGTCAACTGACGGACGCCGTATCGTCTGTGAGATTCTGAACTCTTTAGTATATCTAATCAAATGGCGCAAAAGGACAGGAGACGGTCAAGCCAACAGGGCTTGACCGTCTCCTGTTTTTTGTGGCGCAGGCAATTTGTATGGGAGCGTGAAAGAGACGGCACACATAGCCTGTGAGAAACGGGCTAAGGGAATAGGTGTGATGGAATCAGGTATTGCCCTATTCACCTGCTTCACTTTTGCGCGTACTTTCAAGGTATGTATTCGTAGTGGGTATGTTCCTGTCTGTCGCCGAATCCGCATGGGGTAAATCAGGAATGAGTAGTGAATGTGAGACATGCAGAAATAGGCGTGCAGAAATACTGTGAGAACGCTTCTTCATGCCGGTCCGTGAGGGGGTGTGATCGCACTGCCGGTAAAGCGATTTCTTATCACCTCAACTAGCACAGCGCCGTTGGAGGTTGCGATCATCCAGTCTTGGTCAGGAGGGTGTTTAACCTGTTTGAGCGGCTTGATAAGAAGGTTGAAGGTACTGGTATGGGTCTGGCGATTGTCAAACGCATCGTCGAGTTGTATCAGGGGCAAATCTGGGTGGAGTCGGCAGGACAGAAACAAGGCACATGTTTCTGCTTCACCTTGCCCGGTGCCATCACAACTGCGGCGGAAGGAACGAAAGAATGAAAGATCCGGTTGTTGTATTGTTGGTCGAAGACGAAGAAGCCCATACCGCTATCGTAAGGCGGTATTTCGAAGAGTGTCGCATTCCCAATCTTGTCATGCATGTAGCGGATGGTCAGGATGCGCTGGATTATCTGTACCATCGGAACGGATTCAGCGATCCAGCAGTTTCGCCGCGGCCCGGTATTATCTTGCTGGATCTGCGCCTGCCGAAACTGGACGGGATGGAAGTGCTTAAGACGATCAAGGCAGACCGGAAGCGTTGCTCAATTCCGGTTGTAATTCTCACCACCTCCACGAGCGAGGAGGCCAAATCTGAAGCCCTTGCCAGCCACGCCAGCGCATTCATGTCCAAATCGGATCTCTTCTATTCCCGATCTGATGAGATGATGGAAGTCTTTTGTAAGCTGATAACTGGGTCTTGTATTGATTCTTCTAAGTAATTTGTTTTGCTAATGATTAGGAGGGCTGACTGCTACGCCGTCCGCTCTGCTGGAATTATTCACAACATTTGCCACCCAGAATTGTTGACAATGAAGTTGCAAAAGTAGTCTGACTTTATAGAATCGAGCTGTGGACTGCCATATCTGTCTTGTTTGGCTGATATCTGCGAACGTGAGGAGGACTGAATATGTACACACAGGTACCTGTCGACGTTCAAGAGGAAGCAATGGAGTGCAAGAACGGGATGTCGTGCATTGCCGAAGGTCATTGCACTGATAAGGAACCATGCAAGGTGCAGCGCGTTGGATGTAGAAATGTTCTGTTTCTTGTTGATGACAAGAGGGTGCGTACTTGTTCATATCTTATGAAATTTGGGCCGGATCAAATCTGCACCTGTCCGGTCTGTTATTATCTTTACACGCATACATCGGATGAATATGCAACGTGCGGTGATATGTGTGAGAAATGAGCAGATGTTGTTTGTCGCCTCGACTGGACATAGATGTGAAGGGTCGGCTGGAGAACTGAAACTAACGGAGGAAATGATGAAACTTAAGGGCAGTAAGACGGAAACGAATCTGATGGCGGCTTTTGCGGGGGAGTCTCAGGCCAGGAACAGGTACACGTACTTTGCCGGCGCGGCAAAGAAGGAAGGTCTTGAGCAGATAGCGGCCGTATTTGCTGAAACTGCTGACCAGGAAAAAGAACATGCGAAGCGTCTCTTCAAGTTCTTTGAGGGCGGTACCGTTGAGATAACTGGTTCATTTCCTGCCGGCATGATTGGCAAAACAGTGGATAATCTGCGAGAGGGCGCGGGCGGTGAGCACTACGAGTGGACGAAGATGTATCCATCGTTTGCCAAGGTGGCACGCAGTGAAGGATTCGTTGCTATCGCCACTGTCTTTGATGCGATCGCAGTAGCCGAACAACAACATGAGAAGCGTTATCTAGCACTGGCAAAGAATATCGATTGCGGCGCGGTATTTAAGAAGAGCAAGGTGGTGGTGTGGCGTTGCCGCAATTGCGGCTTCCTCCACAAGGGCAAGGTTGCTCCCGTAGTATGCGTTGCCTGTTCGCATCCGCAGGCGCATTTTGAAGTGCTGGGCGAGAACTGGTGACTCTGAGTGTGTCACTGAAGACATAATCGCGGCTCACCGGGACGGTTTGCCCCGCCAGTGCAAGAGTCTGTTTCTTGCATGGTAGGGCAGCTTGTCCGCCTTTGGAGGAAAGCCTCAGGCTGAGCCGCATCGATTGCAGGGACGACTGCGAGTTTGCAATACTTGTGACATCCGTGTTACAAATCGGATCATTGGATTGTGGTGAGCAGTTATAGCAAAGCAGATTGGAGGACAGTATGGTATCGAAGGGACTCACGGCGGAGCTTAACAAACAGATCAACGAGGAAGTATTTTCGGCGTATCTCTATTTCTCGATGTCGGGATATTGTTCGTTCATCGGTCTGAAGGGTACAGCCAACTGGTTCTTTGTACAGGCGCAGGAGGAAATGACCCATGCATGGCGTTTCTATAACTATATCAACAGCCAGGGTGGTCATGTAGTCCTGACTGCAATTGCGAAGCCTGACGCGACCTTCAAGTCGATACAGCACATGTTCGAGGAGACGCTTAAGCACGAGAAGCACATTACTGCCCGTATCAACCTTCTTGCGAACCTGGCTGTCAAGGACAGGGATCATGCCACGCAGGTATTTCTGCAATGGTTCGTGAATGAGCAGGTCGAGGAAGAGCAGAACGCTAACGATATTCTGCAGAAGCTGAAGCTCATCGGTAAAGACGGCGCCGCGTTGCTGATGGTGGACAATGAGCTTTCAGCTAGGACATTCGTGCTTGCACCTGATCTTGCAGGCACCGGCGCGGCCGGCGGCCCCGCAGCTCCGTGATGAAGATTGCGGGATGTAGAACGTTGGATGTGGAATGTCGGGCGTTTTAGCCGCCAACCGGCGTCCTCGAAATCCCGCTATCCTCTCGAAATCCCGGTAGCGCGATGTCTGCGGCTGGTTTGGAACACAAAGATGCGAATCGGTATAATTGGTGCAGGGCATGCCGGAGTTGAGGCAGCGGCGACTGCCGCGGCTTCGGGTGCGCAAGTTACGCTTTTCTCTGCCGAACCAGTACTTCCCTATTTCAGGCCACGGCTCATTGCACTTGCTTTCGGGCAAGTTGCAGGTGAGGCAGTCCGGCTGCATCCTGCGCAGTGGTACCTGGACAAGGGCATTACACTGCGGCTTGACTCACGGGTTACGGCTTTTGACGCAGACAGATGTTCCCTTACCATCGGAACCGAAGAACATTCCTTTGAGGGGATCGTTCTCACAACAGGTGCGGAGCCCATTCTGCCATGTTTTGCATCGGGTGCACCTGATCATGTCATGCCACTGTGGACTGCTGAGAATGCGGATAGGATCAGATCGCTGATCAAACCTGGTGGTACGATTGGCATCGTCGGAGGTGGTGCAATAGGCGTCGAGGCTGCGCTCAGAGCGACAAGTGCTGGTATTAAGGCAGTAATCATCGAAAGAGCCGGCGGCCTGATTGCAGGCCGCCTGATGCCTGCCGCAGCAGATGTACTGATGAAGCAGTTGGTCGAGAAGGGGATCCGGATTCTTCTCAAAACGGCGGTTATGCAAACAGCGGCTCTACCTGGCGGTCGGGCGCTGATTACGCTCGATAGCGGCGAGGCGGTCGAGGCTGATCTGGTGATCTTGTGTGTCGGATCGAAAAACGATTTGGGCATGGCGCAACGGGCAGGTCTGAAGACTTCGGCTGGTGTTATCGTTGACAGCAGGCTGCAGACATCCGCGCCGCATGTCTTTGCATGCGGAGATATAGCCGAGGTTGGCGGCATTATGTGTTCTACGGCAGCGGAAGCGGTCATTCAAGGCCGGATCGCCGGGGCCAATTTGTGTGCAGTTCTATCCGGTGGATCCGGGGACATGCTGAACCATAAGCACAAGTCTGAGTCTGTCTCAATCAAGTTGGGGGATTTGGAGATGCATCTTGCGGGAAGACCGCAGGGATCGGGTTTGGAAGTGAAGGTTCTCGAGGGCTCTAATGAGAGAGCTTGCAGGCTTCTGGTGATGAAAGATGGACGGACGGTAGGGGTACAAATGGTGGGAACGAACCTTGATTTCCGGAAGTTTGCCGACACACTCGTGACACAATGAAAATCCGATTGTTTGTGGCCGCTGTCTTATTGATGTTTCCTCTCGTGGCTTCATCCTCGCCATTCTCCGTCAAATCCGCAGGCGTCAGCATTGAAGATGGTAAAGCGATGCTAGCCGTTTCGTTCCGGATTCCAGAGAGCAATCACCTCTATGCTGACGAGATTGTGGTTCGGCTTGGTGATGGTAAAGAGCTCGAACCGGTAAACAGACCCGAACCGATTGTGACGCAGGATCCTGAATCAAAGGAGAATACCAGGGTATATGAGCGGGATGTGACGCTTACATATGCATTGCCTGCTGTTGTTGAGACCTCTATCAAAGTTAAGATCCGTTTTAGGGGGTGCAGTGATGCCACTTGTTTTCTGCCCGATACTACGAACATCGTTGTGATAATTCCTCCCGCCACCACATTGCCAGGATCAACAGCGCAATCGTTCGTTCCTGCAGTTGTTACATCCGTAGTTCCGTTGAATGCGCAGGCGGCAGGCAGTGATTGGAAGAAGACGATTGGCGATTTCCATATAGCTGCTTCCTACAGCGGGTTTATGTCGCCGGGTGATTTCCTCCGGTTTCTTGACAGCGCGGAGAAGCACGAGATCACATTACAGGATCGGCTTGCGGCGATGTTCAAGAACAGCGGCGTCTGGACTTTGCTGGCGCTCCTGCTGATTGTCATCGGTGGTCTTGGCTTGAACCTGACACCGTGTGTGTTGCCTATGATACCTGTTAACATTGCCATAATCGGTGCTGGTGCTGACGAAAAGACAGGGAGGTTCAGGGCCCGGGGATTTGCGCTTGGCGCTGTCTATGGTGTTGCGATGGCGATCGTGTACGGAGTGCTGGGGCTTGTGGTTGTGTTGACCACATCGCGTGTAGGTACCCTTAATTCTTCATGGTTCTTCAATGCTGCAATAGGGGTGGTATTCCTGCTTCTTGGTCTGGCGATGTTCGATGTGCTCAATCTGGATCTCTCACGGTTTCAGGGGTTGGTAGGAACTTCAAAACTGCGCGGCGGCAGGTTTGTTACAGCTTTCGTGATGGGGGGCGTAGCCGCTCTGCTGGCCGGTGCGTGTGTCGCGCCGGTGGTGGGTGCGGTGCTTCTGGTGGCCCGCGATCTATACGCGACGGCTCCGTTCTTATCCTTGTCTCTTCCGTTTGTGCTGGGACTGGGAATGGGCCTGCCATGGCCGTTTCTTGGCGCTGGACTCACTTTTCTGCCTAAACCTGGCCGCTGGATGCAGTGGGTAAAGTATGTATTTGGAGTCTTTATTGTCGGGATGGCGATTTATTACGGGCATCTCGCATACAGTATTCACGAAAGCAATCGACCGGCTACCAAAGTGGAGACGATTGAGATACAGCAAGTGGAGCGCGGTTGGATTCAGTCCCTGTCTGAGGGGTTGGCCCTGGCACAGAGGGAGAAGAAACCGGTGTTTATTGATTTCTGGGCCACTTGGTGCAAGAATTGCGTAGCAATGAATAAGATTACGTTCAAGAACGAGCAGGTTATGGCTCGTTTAAAGGCATACGTTGCCGTCAAGCAACAAGCTGAGGATATGGAAAATCCGGTGACGAAGGAGATGTTGGATTACTTCAAGAGCATTGGTCTTCCGACGTATGTCGTGCTTATTCCAGGAGGATGACCGATGACATCTGTATCTGTCATGCCGGCAGACTTGAGTATTGTCGTTCTTGGTGCGTCCGGGGATCTTGCCCGGAGAAAGATTTACCCCGCTTTGTTTGCGCTTTACTGCCAGAAACTCCTGCCACCCGTCTTCAACATATTTGGATTTGCACGTACTTCCTTTGATGCAAATGAATTCCGGACGCATATCGCGGAACATCTGACATGCAGATATACTCCGGATCATGCCTGTTCTGATGACATCAGGGAGTTTCTGGATCGATGCCACTATGTTACAGGCTCCTACGCTTCGCGTGAGTCTTTCATAGATCTCTATGAGGCGATGCGAAGGATTGAGACCAGTCCGGATATCGCCAGAGTGTTCTACATGGCTATTCCATCAGCAGCCTTCTTTGATACTGCCGCAGCAATAGGTGGCGCCGGCTTGTCGGGCTGTGGCGATAAAACCGGCTGGCCACGGGTGGTCCTTGAGAAACCTTTTGGATCAGATCGGGAGTCATCGGACCTTCTTGTCAGGGAGCTGGCTCAGGTGTTTCCGGAAGACCGGACATACAGGATAGATCATTACCTCGGGAAAGAGGTGATTCAGAACCTCATGGTGCTGCGTTTTGCCAATACGGTGTTCGAGCCGCTGTGGTCGCGGCAGTTTGTGGAGCGTGTCGATATTGTCTGGAAAGAGCAGATCGGCATGGGCAGTCGTGGCAACTATTTCGACTCTTACGGCATAATCCGTGATGTCGTTCAAAATCATCTCATACAGATACTTTCACTTGTTGCCATGGAACGGCCGGTAGATACCCTTGCCGCGAGCGTGCGGGACGCGAAAGTCAAAGTGTTGAGAAGCATTTTGCCTCTGACCCTTGACAACCTTGTAGTCGGACAGTATGGCGCCGGACTCGTGAACGGAACGCGTCACCATGCCTTCAGGGAGGAGGCTTTGGTTCGCAGGGATTCCATAACGCCGACTTATGCGGCGTGCGTGCTGCGTGTAGATAATGAACGATGGCGTGGCGTACCCTTTGTGGTAACGGCAGGAAAGGGTAGCGATGCGGCCCTGAGTGAGGTTCGACTCAAGTTCCGGCCGCCACAGTCCAATAT
>JBAXMA010000151.1:0-7330 GCA_037134535.1 bacterium | reverse complement strand
TCCTATAACATTACCGGCAGCGGCACATTTTCAGCAACCGAGTTGACAGTCATTGCAGGAAGCTCGGGCCTGTATGGAGAGAATCTGGAAACAGAGAATTTCATTCCCATGAAGGTGACAGCCAGCGTCGGCTGGCAGAAACCGCTGGACCGCGCAGTGTGCCTGGACATTACCTACCATTTCTCAGGCAGCTTCAACATGGTATCGGGTGCACTGACAGGCGTGGGTGCCTATGGCGGTTACGATTCCGTTCATCTAACCCGCAACGCCGTAATCGACCTCAATCTGGGCGGTGAGTACTACATCAAACACATGTACCCTATCCGCCTCGGCGTGTTCACAAGCCAGTCCTCCGCGCTGGATGTTGATGTGAACCGGCCAATGACTGAATACCGGATTCCGCATATTGACAAGTTCGGCTTAACAGGAAGCATAGGCAGGGAGACAAAGAACATGGCCGCCAACGTCGGTCTCATCTATGTCTCGGGCACTGGTGACGCGTATGGTACTACGCTCAACTACCAGGGCATGATGACGACAGCCCGCGTTGATGCCACGGAGCAGCAGCTCTATATGTTCCTGAGCACGTCTTTCTTCTTCTGAGCCGGTGAGGGTATCATTCAAACCAATGATCATGTGCCCATCGGTCATGGACGGGCTTCTGGTTTGGCAACGCAGTACCTGGCCGCGTTACTGCTCCTGCTGCTCACCGGCAGCAATCCCATGCCTGCGCAGGAAACCAGGACCGATACTGACGATCTGATCGATGCTGCCTGGCAGTGGGCGGACGAGAATCTTGATGAGCGTGTTCTTGGCGTCATGGAGCAACTTGACCAGGACAAGCTTAAGCAGTTCTTCCGTGACTTGAAGCAAAAGGCACAAGGCAGCCATGTCCTCGACCTCGCAAAGCTGAAACCAACAGCCATCGCACTGCTGCCACTGCTGGAAGCGAAGGAGGAAACCAGGCCTTATGCCGGTTGGTTGCGCACGCAACTCGACTATTTTGAAGCCGCCGAAGAGTTAGTGAAGGTAGTGGCGCCGCCGGAAATCAGGCCGGGCCAGCCGCCAAAGCCGCCGCCAGATCCCGACGTCGATCAGGAGCGGAAGGTCTGGAAGAAACGACTGACTAAACGTCCCGTCCCACAAGGCGCCAGCGCTGTTGTTGCCGGACTGAAGCCCATTTTTGCAGCCGAAGGAGTGCCGACCGAGCTGGTCTGGATGGCCGAGGTGGAATCGGGATTCAATCCTCAGGCCCGAAGTCCCGCGGGGGCCGTTGGATTGTTCCAAATTATGCCGGCCACTGCAAAACGCTTCGATCTCTCGCTCTGGCCTCGCGACCAGCGACTTCAACCCGCGCCATCCGCACGTGCCGCCGCCCGCTACCTCAAACTGCTGTACGAAGCGTTTCACGACTGGCCGCTGGCCATCGCCGCCTATAATTGCGGCGAAGGTTCCGTGCAAAAGCGGCTGGATCGTTACAAGGCGAATGGCTTCGACCAGATCGCACCACACCTTCCTGCCGAGACCCAGATGTATGTTCCGCGAGTCGAGGCCACCATCCTTCGGCGCGAAAACACGGGGTTGGCTGACTTGCGCCCACCTGCAAAGAAGTAATCCAAAATAACTGGAACATTCTTGCCTCGACAAACGTCTCAGCTTGTAGAAGAGTCCTCTTCTCGGCAAGCGACGAAGATTAGGTCTCTTCCAGCAACATGCTTGGAGATCGTAACATGCGAAGATCGATCGTGGTGGCAGGCCTGCTCTTCCTGCTCGTGACAGGCCCTGAGTCCGGGGCAGACGTCAATCTCGTGACAATCCCGCGCCGCGAACAGACACAACTGACCATCTACAACTCCGAAGACGTCACAATGGTCCGGGAAACACGCCTGCTTACCCTGAAGAAGGGCATCAACCTCATCCAGTTCTCATGGGCTAACACACTGATCGATCCCACCAGTATCGATCTCAGGATCCTGGAACAGGACGGCAGCGTAGAGCTGGTGGACACGACCTTCCCTGCCGGCAGAAACGATGCTCTGCAATGGAACATTAAGAGCACCATTGAGGGTAAGTCTGCTGTAGAGATTCGCTTTTTCACAAGCGGCATCACCTGGACAGCCGACTACGTAGGCATCGCGAACCGGAACGAGACAACGCTCGACCTGACAGGCTATGTGCGCGTATTCAACAACTCCGGAGAAACGTATGAAAACGCACAGGTCAGGCTGGTGGTCGGCACAATCAATCTGGTCGAAAAGATCGCTGACCTGGCCACCCGCAACGAGATAGCCATGCGGCGTGCCAGTGGCGGCAAGTATCGCGATTACGGCAAGGACGCAAAACCGAAACTCAAGAAAGCACTGGAGGAGAGTTTTGAAGGAGCTGATAAGAATGAACTTGGTCTCGGCAGCGAGGTAAATACACCCAAGCAAGTGGTCAAAGAAGGCCTCTCCGAATACTTCCTGTTTACCATCGAAGGGCGCGAGGACATCAAGGACAAGGAGCCCAAACGACTGGTCGCAATGAAGGTCACTGAAGTGCCACTTGAGTGCCTGTATAAGCTCACCGATCGGGACGGTGGTGCCAATTTCATCAAGTACTACAGGTTCAAGAACGCCAAACTCCTGGCGGCTGACGGCAAGGAAAAGAAGCTCTCCGACATGGAGAACCTCGGCGTCTCGCCGCTGCCCGACGGAATGGTCCGGTTGTTTTTCGAGTATCCCAACAAAGATCTGGCCTATGTCGGCGGGACGACCACAAAGTATGTGCCGATTGGTGACCGCGTCGAGGTGAACGTCGGTCCGGACCAGGACATCACAATCGTGCGAAGACTGAAGGATCAGGCCATCACCAACGTCATCGCCCGCCAGTACAAGAGGCGGCTCGACGATGAGTGGATGTGGTATTACGACCTGCTCGACTATGATCTGACCATCACTTATGAGGAAGAGATCGTCTCCGGCAAACCGGCCGACGTGAAGACGGAACTTGAACGCCGGTTCGACGCCAATGTCATACTGTGGGGCAACGGAGACAAGCCAGCGGACTGGGCCTCTGATAAGGCCGGCGCCTATGTGGATCTACACAACGTCGAGAGCCGGATCGAAAAGGTTGACCAGAACCACGTAAAATACTTTCTGGACATGAAACCCGGCAGGAAATGGATTGTAACATACAGCGTGACCTACAAAACACGCCAGATCGGTCCGGAACTGAACACTGACAAACGGCATGAGCCGAAGAGATAAACAAAGACAGGGAGGCAAGACATGAGACGCGTAAGGCTATGGAGATTTGCAGCGATGCTGCTCGCAGTTTGTGCGGCATCGGCAATAGCAGACGTGAATCTGGTGACGATTCCAAGGCGTGAAGGGACACAACTCACGATCTACAACTCGGAAGACGTGACCATGGTCCGGGAAACTCGCCTGCTGACCCTGAAGAAGGGCATCAACCTGATCCAGTTTTCGTGGGCCAACACCCTGATCGATCCCACCAGCATCGACCTCAGAATTCTCGAACAGGAATCCAAAGTCGAACTCGTCGACACAACTTTCCCGTCGGGGAGAAATGATGCCCTGCAGTGGAACATCAAGAGCACAATCGAGGGCAAGGTCGCTGTGGAAATCCGCTACTTCACCAGCGGCATCACCTGGACAGCTGACTACGTCGGCATTGCCAACCGGAACGAGACGGCACTCGACCTGACGGGTTACGTGCGCGTGTTCAATAACTCCGGAGAGACGTACGAAAACGCACAGGTCCGGCTCGTCGTCGGCACAATCAATCTTGTCGAGAAGATAGCCGAACTGGCCCGCCGCCCGCCGCCAGCGCCCGGCGGTCTATACGCCAGTCGTTCACCCGGTGAGCGGGCCGAGATACGACGCGAGTACAGCAAGGCTGTCAGCGTGGCTGAGATGCCGGCCGCCGCTCCCGCCGATGGCGCTGCAGCACCCGCCAAGGTGGTCAAGGAAGGCCTCTCGGAATACTTCCTGTTTACCATCGAAGGTCGCGAGGACATCAAGGACAAGGAGCCCAAGCGCCTGGTGGCAATGAAGGCGGCCGAAGTACCTCTTGAGTGCCTGTATAAGCTCACCGATCGGGATGGTGGTGCCAATTTCATCAAGTACTACAGATTCAAGAACGCCAAACTTCTTGAGGCTGGCGGCAAGGAGAAGAAGCTGTCTGACATGGAGAATCTGGGTGTTTCACCCCTTCCCGACGGAATGGTCCGCCTGTTCTTCGAGTATCCCAACAAAGATCTGGCCTATGTCGGCGGGACGACTACAAAGTACGTGCCGATCGGCGACCGCGTTGAGGTGAACGTCGGCCCGGACCAGGACATCACAATCGTGCGAAGACTGAAGGACCAGACCATCACCAACGTCATTGCCCGCCAGTACAAGCGGCGGCTCGATGACGAGTGGGTGTGGTATTACGACCTGCTCGACTACGACCAGACCATCACTTATGAGGAAGAGATCGTCTCCGGCAAGCCGGCCGACGTGAAGACGGAACTTGAACGCCAATTTGACGCCAATGTCGTACTGTGGGGCAATGGAGACAAGCCCGCGGACTGGACCTCGGACAAAGCTGGCGCCTATGTGGATCTGCACAACGTCGAGAGCCGCATCGAGAAGGTTGACCAGAACCACGTGAAATACTTCCTGGACATGAAGCCAGGTAAGAAATGGATTGTCACCTACAGCGTGACCTACAAGATGCGCAAAATTGAACCCGAACTGAACGCGGACAAGCGTCGAGAACCGAGATAAGGAGAGACAGATAATGAAATCACCCCTGAAGTTGCTCAGTTGGAAAGGAGATCGAACTATGAAGTCGCTAACAGCATTGGGACTGACATGTGCATTGGCATTACTATTGGAACTGCCGGCTGAAGGGCGGATTAAACTCACGACCCTGCCGGAACGCGAGACCGTGCGCGTAGATATTCAGAACGGCCGGTTCACTCTTGTGGAAGAGGAACGAACCGTAAACCTGCAGGCGGGTCGCAACCAGGTTGATTTCGCCTGGGCAAATATCAACATAGACAAGGATTCGATCGTATTCCGTGTGATCAAATCCGGCGGCGACGTCAATGTGCTGAATACGAACTATCCGCAAAACGAGAACGCCTTGTACTGGACCGTCAGTTCGGCCAATGCGGGCCCGGCAGTGATACGCATCTCCTACCTGATCGGCAACATGTCGGCCGAACCCAGTTACCAGGGAGTCGTTGAAAACGACGAGAAGAAGTTGCTGCTCCAGGCCTACATGACAGTGCAGAACACTTCCGGGGAAAGCTTCGGTGAATGCACAGTGCAGCCCGGGGTCGGCCAGACAACGGTGCGTTATTTCCAGAATGGCGAACGCAAACGGATGCTGGCGGCCAAGTTCGCGGATGTGCCCATCACGAAGCGCTTCGTGTTCGATGCCAGCGTCGACCAGAACCGGACCCGCATGTACTACCGGCTTGTAAACGACAAGGAGAAGGGGCTGGGCGCGTTCCCTCTCCCCTATGGCAAGATCAGGCTATTCATCAAGGAGCCGAAGTCAGACGGCGACGAGGCCCGGAGCCAGACATTTCTGGGTGAGGACTGGGCCGCGTACGCACCTCTCTTCGCTCCGCTCGACCTCTATGTGGGCGTGGCCCAGGACGTAAAGATCGAGCGTTTCACTATGCAGGCTGAGGGTGGTCCATCAAAGATCTTCGACGAACTGACTTGCACAAGGATACTCCTCGACGGATCCAGGCGGATTACTTATCCTAAGTTCCGAAATAACCGGACGTGCTTCCGGTATCGCCTCCAGAACTTCAAAACGGAAAAAGGGACGCCTGTCACCGTGCCTGTCACGATTCACGAGAATGTCGACGGCGAGTGGAATATAGAACGTGTCGTACTGAAAGAAGTCCTCGGCGAGCGGAATGAAGTGAAGGAGAAAGTGGTGCCTCACGACGCGATAGTCAAAACCAAGCGCGTTGATGTCAATAATGTGGAATTTGAGATCCAGCTGCCGCCGACGACGATCGACAGGAAGTACGACCTATACATAGACATTCTGCGGAAGAACCGCCGGCATGGTGAAGATCTGGCGGCTCTTCCGCCGCCCAAGGAGTAAAGAGTGTGGACTGTAGGCTGTGGGCTGTGGGGAGCCAGGAAAGTGCCTCAAGAGGAGTAGACAGGGCAATATGAACGACAACATCAAGTCTCTCAAACGACTGCATCCAAGCCGGATTCCGATTAGTGCTGGAATTCTGCCTGCTGCCTGGATGAAATACCGCGAAGCAATGGACGAGATCGTGCGAAGGCACCCGCTCTTGTTCGGAAAACAGGGCGAAAAGCGCGACTACGACGCCGTCTGGAGCGGAACGTATATCACGGGGGCACATGTCGATGCATGGGGTTGCGTCTGGAGCAACATGAAGACGGGAATGGAGGCCATAGTAACCGGCCACCCGGTGCCCACACGTGAGTCTGTGCATCAGTTGAAACTCCCGGACAAGGACGACGGCTTTCCGCACGGATTCATGTACCTGCGTCTGGCGGACCTCCGCGGATTTGAAGAACTGATGGTCGATTTTGCCGAGGAACCGCCCGAACTCCAGATGCTGATCGACAAAGTTCTGCAGCACAACTTGCGGCAGGCGAAGAAGCTAATGGACTGGCTTGCCGGCAAGGAAGAACAGATCGTTTACTTCGGCGATGACCTTGGCATGCAGAACAGCCTGCCCATGAGCCCTGCGAAATGGCGCAAATATCTCAAGCCCTGTTTTATGGCGATCTACAAACCGGTCCTCGCCGCCGGGCACCCGATTTATATGCATACCGACGGGCACATTCTGGAGATCATCCCCGACCTGGTGGAATGCGGCGTGGCAATCATCAACCCCCAGGTTGGTGCCAATGGCCTGAAACAACTCGCACAGGTCTGCAAAGGCAAAGTCTGTGTTGATCTCGATCTGGATCGTCAGCAGTTCCCGTTCTGGAACGCTGCGGAGATTGACACACATGTGCGTGAGGCCATTGAGGCCCTCGGTTCCCCGGAAGGCGGATTATGGCTCAAGGCGGAGATCGGAGACGACGTTCCGCTTGAGAATGTCGAGGCCATCTGCGCCACGCTCGAGAAATACAGTACCTACTACACCGCGTAATTGGTACTACCTCAGAAGTTGTGAAATAATTCCCGGCGCGGGTGGCACCCATAGGTGTTAAGCTGAAGAAACAAAAGAAAGACTGAATATCCAATAACTAACAAGGAATATCCAGAAATAGGTCGCGTACTCCTTCAGGGGATACTCACGCGTGACCCGCAGCGGAGTTGGCTGAGA
>JBAXMA010000150.1:0-7362 GCA_037134535.1 bacterium | reverse complement strand
GACCTTGCGGAGAGATGCCCATGAATCCTGACCAAAATGCGTATAAGGAGCAGGGCTTGACGCCGCTTTTTGCCGGAGCAATGAAAAGAGGCCGATGATTGGCATAGAGTTTGATAATTGACCAACATTCATTTGCTGTTGCAGTAACTCCTGGCGCATCTGCGATTAGGTGTTGTAGCCGTCCCTGTGAATGAGCAATCAAGAGACAGACGCGAATGGCATTGCGCAAGATTCCCTAATCGTCGGTGGTAAAGGTAGCCGTGCTGGATCGCGCGCAAGCGCGCTTCCTACATTCGCGGACAAATCCAGCGGCAGCACTTGTGCCCCTGACCATGTAGGACGCGAGCTTGCTCGCGATTTGCCCTGCATGACTCCATACAAGGTCGCTCTGGTATTCTGGACTGTCTTCTTTGGCTGCATAGTTGCACCCAATCGCAGATGCGCCCGGTAACTCCTGGCGACCCCAAAGCGGCGTCAAGCCGCCGCAGTCCAGAGCGGCTTCGCCGCAAAGAAGAAATGGAAGTTCTCGGCAGAGCTCCCATGCGCCATCCAAAGCTCCTCATCGCCCTGTAAGTCCAGGGCCGCGTCAAGAAAGGCAATCAAGCTCATTCCGCGGCTCGGCGGGATGCCTCGCCCCATAGCTATCAAGCTAAGGTATTTCCATTATCGTACTCGTCGTCGTCCTTCGTCCTCGAAACAGGCACCAATTCGAGGACGAGGACCGCTCGGCTCCGCCTCGCTGAGGACGAGAACGATGGATAAGTTAGCGAATTTTTGCCATGAAATCCTTAGCTTGATAGCTATGCCGGCGTCCCTTCCCTGCTGGACGCTTCTTATTCGCCACAAGTGGCAAATGCAGTCCGTCGGCTGACGGACTGCCACTTTCTGCGCCTGTTTATGTGAATCAGCAACCGCTTGAACATCTTGATTCCGGCCTTCGCGAGACGGGACGCAACACTCGTCCGCTGCATACAACACACTTCATTGGCACGCTATCTGCTGAATATACTGCGATCGCACTTGATGATACTCAACATCTGGAGTCGGACACGATGTCGCTTCTCAAGAAAACAGTTTCGTTCGACAGACTGGCTTTGCTTGTCCTGCTCGGGATGCAAACGGCCACAATCATTTACCTTCTGCGCATGTCGGCAACGAACCGCATGGATAAGGAGATATTGCTGGCCAGACTCGAAGCTCACGAAAATGCGGAGCGCCTCTCTTCATCGGCTCAACAGCCGAACCCTGCACTGCGGCTCGTTGCGGGGAGCATACAGAATCCGGCATCGGTTGTTCGCGCACATGGTGAAATGGAAAAGATGCTGGCATCCATGTTCGGCACCACCGCGCACGAGGACATGTTTATGCCCGAATCTCCGTTTGCACAACTTGACAGACTTCATGTTCAGGCCCTCAGGATGTTCGAGAATTCTTTTGATGACATCCAGCTCGCCGGAAAGTCGATGGGACAACGGGGGCAGATGGAAGTGCTCGTGATTTCTCCGGCCATGGACATGCGGGAGTTCGACGACTGTTACCTGGTCGCAATCAGCCTTCCACGTGCAACCAGACCGGAACTGTCCGTGACACTTGAAGGTCGCGTGCTTTCGGTCAGCGGCAGGCAGAGCGGCAGACCGGGCGCCGCATGGCAGTTCGCAAAGCGTGTTCAATTGCCGGGGCCGATTGACACACAGGCAGTCCACGCAACTTTGACCAACGGGGTGTTGCGGATTGTGGCGCCCAAAGGTGACGAAACAGTTTCGGAAAATACATCTGCAAAAATCATGTAGAATGCCGGTACTGATCAGCGAACGCGATGCAGGCGCGCTGATGATGGAGAGAAAAGAATTGGTCAAAAAGAAGGAAGAAAACAAGGCAGGGGGAACTGAAGGCACAGCGCAGCAACCCGGCATACAGGAAGGAAACAAATGATGAAACTCACAAGTAGCAGATTCTCGTGCTCGTTCACTTCGGGCCTCGCAGCCGTTCTCATTCTTTCATCTCAGGCATTCGCAGCTAAAGCGGAAGAAACCGCGGATCCGGCTTCAGGATCGGGACGCAAGGGCTTTGTCGCTGTCGCAAAGAAGGCGGTGCCGTGCGTGGTATCCATCAGTGTCGAAAAGACCGTGGCCGGTAGCGCGGGCATGCCAGGTGCCCAGGAATTCGAGTTCAATGACCCGATGGACTTCTTTGAGCGCTTTTTCGGCGGGCAAATACCAGGACAACCGCGCCGACAGCAGCAACAACGTCGCTTCGCCCAACCGCGCCAGTTCAAACAGCAGGGACAGGGTTCCGGCTTCATCATCACCAAGGACGGCTATATCCTGACAAATCACCACGTTGTCGGCGATGCGGACAAGATCACGGTAAAATTGCGCGACGGCCGTGAATTGACGGCCAAACGGATCGGAAGCGACAGCAAGTCGGAAGTGGCGCTCATAAAGATAGACGCTGACAATCTGCCGTTCCTTGAGCTTGGCGATTCCGCAAAGCTCGAAATCGGCGAATGGGTGATTGCCGTTGGCAATCCGTTCGGCCTGGCAGAGACATTAACTGTCGGCGTCGTAAGCGCCAAGGGGCGCAGCGGAATGGGCATAGCCGACTATGAAGACATGATCCAGACCGATGCCGCCATCAACCCCGGTAATTCAGGCGGCCCGCTGATGGACATCGACGGCAAGGTGGTCGGCATCAACACCGCCATCTTCAGCCGCGATGGCGGCTATATGGGCATAGGGTTCGCAACTCCCATCAACATGGCAAAAGCTATCAAAGACCAGCTGCTGAAGTCCGGAAAAGTGATCCGTGGCTTCCTTGGCATCGGCATCCAGGATCTGAAGGGAGAGCTGGCCGAGCGCTTCAACCTTAAAGAAGGAACCGGAATACTTGTGACAGACGTCATGAAGGGCTCACCGGCCGAAAAGTCGGACTTGAAGGAAGAGGATGTAATCCTCAAAATTGACGGTGACGAAGTTGAAAGCTCTGCCGCATTTAGAAACAGAATCTCTTCACTGTCTCCGGGAACCACGGTTTCTCTGACTATTCTCAGGGATGGCGCGAAGAAAACCGTGAAGGCTGTTTGCGGCACACTGCCCCATGATTTAGCAGCTGGCACAACGGCCGATGATGACATAAGCAGCCTGGGACTCTCTGTTCAGGAACTTACCGGGGAACTGGCGGCGCATCTGGGTTATGCTGGTGGAAATGGTGTTGTCGTGAGCAATGTCGACCCTTCCGGCCTTGCCGCTGAAAGCGGCATCGAGACTGGCGACCTTATTACGAGCGTGAACCGGAAGTCCGTGAAATCCGTCGAGGAGTTCAACAATGCTCTCGCCGACTTCGCAAAGGCGAAAGCCATACTTCTCCGGGTCAAGAACGGAAAAGGAACGCGGTTCGTAGTAATCAGCACGAAGTAACACTCTGGACACAAAGAGCGTCCGGCGGGGATGCCGGACGCCACCTTACAAAGGCAAAGTATCAGGACTGCCTTCAGGTGCGCCGAGATCTCACGGTGGCAGCCGCCGTCCCTGGCGGCTGCAGAATGAGGCAGACTACTTCTGGCTCTTGTACCACGCCACGAACTGTGCGACGCCATCTTCAATGGTTGCGGATGGCGCATAGTCGAGCAGGCGCTTGGCTTTTGAAACGTCCGCGCAGGTGATTTTCACATCTCCGGGCTGCTCCGGTTGCCGTGCCAAGCTGGCCTTTCTGCCAAGATTCTTTTCGATGAGATCCACAAGCTTCGACAGGCTAGTCGTACGGGATTCACCGAGGTTAATGATCTCGAAACCCAGATCCCTGTCGATCGATGCGACCACGCCGTCAATGATATCGGTATAGTACGTGTAGTCCCTCTCCGAGCTACCGTCGCCGAAGAACGGAATCGGCTGGCCCTTATCGATCATCGCAGTGAACTTGTGAATAGCCATGTCCGGCCTCTGCCGGGCACCATAAACGGTAAAGAACCTGAGGGCCGTGCAAGAGATGCCGTAAAGGTGATGATAGTTGCTGCAGTATAGTTCACATGCCGCTTTGGTCGCGGCGTAGGGGCTCAATGGCTTATTGACCGTCGCATCCTCTCTGAATGGCGGCTGGGACGTATCACCATAGACGCTTGACGATGAAGCAAACACCAGTCGCTTAAGTCCGAGCTTCCTGGCCATTTCAAGAACATTCAAGGTTCCGTAACAGTTCGTCTGCTCATAGAGCAACGGATTGGCAATACTGGGTCGCACGCCGGCACGGGCAGCAAGGTGGACCACCACATCGAACTTTTTGCCGCTGCCCACCTTGTCGAGGGTCTTGGCATTTCTGATGTCACCCTCAACAAGCGTGAAACCGCTATGCGCCAATGCAGTAGCTAGATTCCGCCGCTTGATGGCTGGATCGTAGTAATCGTTAAGGTCATCGAGCACCACAATCTCGTCGCCGCGGCCCAGCAATCTTTCCACCAGATGACTTCCTATGAAGCCCGCTCCGCCTGTGACTAATATGTTCATCTGCCGTCGACAATATCATCGCGCAAACAGACAAGTCAATGAGTGTGAGAAGCCGAGAAGGAGTGCGAGAAAACGTGTGAGAAAGAGCGAATAGCGAGTCACGGGCTGTGAATTGAATCCCGGCGCGGGTGGCACCGCGCCCTCCCGTATCAAATACATGCCTATTTGCTAGTCGCTTGGAAGCTGTGCAAGAATTTCAGAAGAGTGACCAGCTCAGCAGCCGATCCTGGTGCGTATTCGATAAGGGATGGCGCGGTGCCATAACTATCAAGCTAAGGATCCCACGGCACAAATTCGCTAACTTATCCATCGTTCTCGTCCTCAGCGAGGCGGAGCCGAACGGTCCTCGTCCTCGTCCTCGAATTGGTGCCTGTTCGAGGACGAAGGACGACGAGGACGATCATGGAAATACCTTAGCTTGTTGGCTATGGTCGCGGCACCACCCGCTTCGGAATGGCAATGATTTAGCCACTACATGGACAGTCAGAAAGCGCCTGAGAAGACGAGAACGAGTGCGAGAAAGAGAGCGTAGCGAGTCACGGGCTGTGAATTGAATCCCGGCGCGGGTGGCACCGCGCCCTCCCGTATCAAATACATGCCTATTTGCTAATCGCTTGGAAGCTGTGCAAGAATTTCAGAAGAGTGACCAGCGCAGCAGCCGATCCTGGTGCATATTCGATAAGGGAGGGCGCGTTGCCATCCGCGTCGGGATTCATTTCAAAGCACCTGCCGGACGACGGCATGCAAATCGGTCAAGCTAGCATATTCCTCTGGACCGTCCTCGTCCTTCATTCTCGAAACAGGTGTCAATACGAGGACAGATAACAGTTACACTGCCGAACACTGGACGTTCAGTGTTAAATGTTCGCCGTTCGTTTTCATTCCGACTGCAGCCTACCCTATGCGTCAAAAAAGGCTACCGTGCTCAGGGCGACGGTGGCGACCATGTCATAGCGGTAGGTTCGATGCCGTCGTCGTACCTGAAGTAATAGTACCCTTTGCCGGGCCTCAAACTAACAGTTGTTGGGGTTTGTTCGCCATGCTTATGCCAGTTGCCATCGAGACTCAAGTACAGGAGATACCATCTCCCATCATCCTCTACAAACATCTTGTCTGCATTGTCAATGCTGTATCCTCTATTGCCATCGGTTGAGAATCCCCAACCATTGGCCTTCTGCTGAGAGATCGCATTAGGCCAGCCAAAAATTTTCCACGTGTTCTTTGGGAAGTTGACCGACGGCACCGATGCCGGCTTCGGCCCGGTGACACCGCAAATGGTGGAACTATTAATACCATCAGTTGCTCTTCGATAAATCCAGAACGCCATACCAGGCTGAACCTCGAGCGTGGGGACAGTCGTATCCCACGTGTCAGGTTCGCTGCCGTTATCTTTAAGGAAACCATGGCTCCACACTGCCGCTTGATCCTGAACATAGAATAAGTTTCCACCGAATTGCGCGCTGCCTATTAAGCCTTGCGCGAGAGCTTCACCAACCCTGGCGGTCATAACAGCATTTGTGCCACCGACTTTTCCATATGAGGTCGGTAACGAGACAAGTTGCCAGGCCGCTTTCGATCTCGTCTGCGCCATCCACACGTATGTGCTGTCAGACCAGCCAACTATCGGTCCTCCTGCCGTGGCCCGATAAGCAGCACGGTAATAGTAGAGAGTATCGGCGAGAAGACCAGCCGCGGGAACGACTTCGGAGAACGATCCCGATGCCTGAGGGCTCGCAAGATTGATCTGATCCTGCCATGCCGAGGCAGTAGCGCCACCGTCAGCAGTCCCCCAAAAGAATGTAGGATAAACCGAAGCCCCGCCCATAGTGAGCTCCCCATTCAGTGTTACGGTCGTGGCATCAGTCACCGTAGCATTGAGAGTACGCACAAACTTGGCTGCAGGGTACGCATCAACAGCAACGTTAATATCATCAATATAAGACTTGCCGGCATCGGTGATCGCATCATTCCCGCTGCCTTCAATAACTGTCATACTGCTGATTGTCGTCAGCCCAGGGGTGTAGAATCCAAACTGGGACACTGTATTTGTCCCATTCACCCAGAGGTCCCACTTCTTAGAGGCGTAATTCATCCTGACAGTAAAGCGACTCCATACGTTCGAAACCAGCAGATCCTCATTGTCTATCGTCTTGGCTGTAGCACCGTCGTACGCCACCGCCCGTCCCTGCATATCGAAGTAGAACAGCGCCGCCACTTGTCCCGGAATAGATGCCGCCTCACCGAGCACCGGCTTTGCATAGAAATCCGCCCAGATTGTTTTATTAAGCGGATCCGCCTGATCCACCACATCCGCTAAGCTATGGGATAGCGACACCGGAAAGTCGGGGGACACAATACGCAATGTGCAGGCGTTTCCGGAGGCACCAGGTTTGGTGCTACTTGCAAGGGTTGCCCCTCCTGGAGAGTAAACCCAGCCATTGCCAGTTAGTGTTCCAGTTTGAAACTCCTCAGTAAACGGCGTACCCGCCGCCCACGCCACATTCGCCGCAAGTGCCGAGCCAAGAGAAAATACAATAACTCTTAAAACAACAGTATTCATATTAACTCCCCTCACTTTAATCTTACTTTCACCCCCACCCCAACACTGACGAGTATCATAATACGGATTACCCTCTTGTTTGTCAACCTTTCACTGGCCAGAAAAATGGGCTAATTCACGACCGTCAACAAGCACCAATGCGTCTATCAACCAACGGCAGGCGCATCTGCGATTGGGTGCAATAGTCGTAATCACGGCTCACCGGGACGGTTTCCTCCAGAGGCGGACAGGCTGCCCCATAGCTATCAAGCTAAGGACTCCCACGGCGCACGTTCGCTAACTTATCCATCGTTCTCGTCCTCG
>JBAXMA010000149.1:0-7429 GCA_037134535.1 bacterium | reverse complement strand
CTCTGGAAATTACTTGGCGCTCTTCGATAAACAGAAAGAGCAATTGAGCCTCGAACTGCAGCAGATCGTCAATGAAGTCTCCTCCTCAAAGGTGCCAACACCTGGCGCGGCAACAGGCGCAGCGATCCGATTTGCGGGGGACAAACCGGAGTATATGCGCGATGGCCGTCTAATGATGCGTGTCAAAGAGTTGCGTCGCGCGGGAAGAGACATACCCGGCTTCGCGCACACTTCGGATTTCGTCTGGCTCGTCCATGCTGAGATTATGAAGCAGCATTACGAGCTTGAGCAAATCTTCTGTGTCAATGCAAACACGGGTAACGTTCGCACGCTTTTCCCGGACGCACCCGAGGGAAATCCCCCGGGACGCCGTTAGCCCGCGACCGTCCTCTTGCCTCACTGAAGTTCAGTTGTTGGCATTATTTCCGTTGCTGATCTCCGCTGTCCGCCCCTATTGCGAGTATTGCCCAATGTGCCAGGACATGTTCGGGCACCTCTTGTGTTACCATATATGCGCGATCGAAGTCACGCGGGTCAGCTTTCGCACTTTCGATCACCTTTCGGAGTTTGGGCAACGCTGGTTTGCCATATGCGCCGCAGGCTCTCAAAGCCTCCATTGCCCTTGCACGCCCTTGCGGCGTCGGTCTCTCGAGTGCTTGGATCAATGCGTCAATGTGCGGCTGTGGTGGATCTCCAGCCAGAACAAGCCAAGCCCTGGCCGAGTCTTCGTCGATCCAATGTTTCGCCATTGCCCGACGGAGCAGAATGCGAGTCCTCGTGTCCTTGGGAGCCAGGCACATCAGGTGCGGTACGGCCAACCCCACGAACACTTCAGCTTTGTGCCGTTCGATTTCGCCATGCAGTGCCTCCACGGCTTCATCAATGACCCGTTGGTCCATCCCGCTGTGAATCCGGTTGATGCGACCAAGAGCCTCCCGCATCTCCGCGGTAATCGGGTCGGACTCTCGCGAGGGTGCCGCATCTTGCGCAAGTGAATGTGCACCAATGAGGAAACAAACTCCTATCATCCAACTGAACGCGCCACGAAGGAATAGTCTCATACGTTTCTCCGATGAAATCAGTGTTCAGGTTTTGGCGCGGGCGCCACAACAACATGCGACACTTTGGATGTCTCTGTATTTGATTGTCTCATCCACAAGAAAAGCGTGTGTGCATATGGAGGGGTTCCTGCCCGCAAAGACGCTTCGGTGACGATGAACTGCAAGTTCTGCGCATTCGCCAGACGGGTTGGCAATTCGTGAGATCCGTTCGCTGGTGCGTAACCGCCAGTGATTCTCAGTTCTCCGTTGGTGACCGGTTCCCAGCGTCCACGGAATTCATATTCAGACGGACGGGAAGATCTGAGTGGAGACCACTTAATTCCCTTTCCGGACGTGAATGCGGTCTCAAGAACCACATCCATTACATCGGAGGGTTGGCACTGAAGAACGACAAACACGTTCGATAAGACTTCGTGAGCACCTTGGCCGAAGGAGAACACGTTCGTTCCGCCCAGTGTTAGCTCACTTGGCTTCAGCCGGCGGCCGGTCTCTCTCATTTCCGTTTCGCCAGCTTCTTGCTTCTCAAGCTTGTCCAAGTACTCAGAGAGACCGCCACAGTCGAAAAGGGTCCGCCGAGCAATCCCGTCCGGAAAGCCATAGTCAAGGAGCAGTAAGGGCATCAATGCTGCGCCGACTTCAAACTCAGAGGATGTCCGGTAACCATCCTTTCCCTCGTATGCTGAAACGAGGACGCTTCTCCCGGTGGGGTCGCCAAACGAAGAGAGGACTACCGCTATGTCCAGTTTGAGCCATTTGTCATTCTCTGTCTTGAAGGCTTGCTCCAGCGCAGGTGCCGCTTTCGCTGGATCGTATTCCCCGGAATACGGACTTCCAAGGACGTGCACAACTGCACGTCTCTGTTGCCGGGAGGCGGGGTTCGCCAGGGCCGCGAGTCTGTCGCTCAACGACTTGTGAGCGAGGTAAAACTCCGCGATTTCCGGGTCTGACTTGCCCATCTGCACAGCCGTCTCGTAGATGGTCCGCTGAAGCATGGCTCGCAGCAGGAGCTTCTCGCGCGGCGTAACCAGACACCGGACCGGCTGAAGCCTGGCGGTAGCACTTGTCTCCTGGCGTGCTGCGTCGGCACTACTGCTCGCGTTCGGATCGGTGGACACGCAGCCCACCAAGCCTGCGATAAGCACCGAAACATACATCAACAATCTTGCGCATTTCATTCGGACCTCCATAGACAGAGAGCAACGACATCATTGAGGTGCGCCGTGTTTCGGCGTCACCCCCGATAACTGGTATGTCGCCTATTTCTTTTCCGGGATGCCTTTGCTGTTGATCCCTTCGACAAGGCCGTTGATGACATCCAGAGCATCCTTGCCTTGTACAGTAGCACGGACCTTCTGCAAGAAGTTCAGCAGATCGCCTTTGGCTAGAACGTACCAATCGTATGTATGCCCGCTCTTGTCGGAACTCCAGACAACCTGCAAGCGAGTTGGTTCTCCGCCCGGTTCACGCCAGTCATCGTCTCTGCAGGTGCTGAAGCCAGAAACGGTGCGTGGTCCATCTATCTCCTTTAGGACCACCATCATTTCTTCCGCTGTGACAATCGCATGAGCAGTCAACGGCGTCCCGTTCGATCTGATAGCGTCAGGCTCCCGGGGAAGCAAGTGAGCCGAGAAAGATCCTGACAAGAGACCACGAGCGGCTGCGGCGTCTCCTCCTGTATTGACGGTAACAACCAGCGTGTTGGAAACATGTGGCAACCATTTCGCGTAGCGGGATTCGTAACGCGGCTTATCGCCGTCTGCCCATCCCGTGCTCACCAGCAGGAGCAAAGCGGCGACAGCACTACCGAGTGTGTTCATTCAATCATTTCCTCCTGAATGTACGCCCAGAGGTGGCGTGCAGGCTGAGGCGCGCCAGCGCCGATAGCCTGCATGCCGTGTTCACGCTTCAGTTCATTTGATGATCTTGTCCACCATGACTCTGCTGATGGTGTTGCTCCTCGTCTCCACAAGCACGACGAGCCCGAAGTTGCCCTCCTGACCCTGAGAGTCGAAGAAGTGATACAGCACCTCATGATCGGTCTCGTCCGTCTCCTTCTCAGTGGCCAGTGCGAAGACAGCCTCATACTGAACGGCAGGTTCGCCGGCCCGGAAGAAGCGATCCGCTTGCTTCTGCATGTCTTGCCGCGATGGCGCTCTCAGGATCTGCCGGAATTCGCCGACCTGCCTCTCGGCTGGACTCTGGGTCCAGCAGCCGGCGAGCAGCATGCAAACGGCAATTGACACACATTTCATCATCATCTCACCGCACGTCACGTATGAGGCTGCAGGCGATTGTTCAGTCTGGCTATTCCTTCTGTCCTGTCGTGACCTCGATCTTGACGACGTTGGACGGCAACTTGGTTGACGTTGCGACAAATTCATCTTCACTGGAGATTCGCTTGTCGGTTCTCGGAATGCGCGCTCCGATCTCCAGTGGTGCTCCGTCAAATTGGACGAAGTACGTTCCCGGCCTGGAGATGCTGTAGTGCTTGGCGATGTCGATGCTGTCAGCCAGGATCTCCGAGGACTCCGGGGCGACTACACCTTCGCGCATCACGATCTGAGCTGGGGCTTCGACAAAGGGAATCGGTTCACTTTTCTCGTTGAGCAGGCGCAATGGGTGATACTCAACTCCGGCGGCCATGAAGTTGATTGCAGACTTGCCGAAGTTCATCAACTCCACGCGAAAGAGCATCGGTGATCCCACAACGCAATGGTCGCTCAGCGCTGTCAAATGTGTCTTGATGGTCCTGAGCTTCGGTTCCAGTTCGCTGCGGGCAGTTTCCACACGCTTTCGATGATCCCGATCCTCCGCCCTCTGCTTCTCGATCATGGCGTTCAGGTCTATGGCGACCGGTTCCCAGTCAATCGCCCACGTGTTATTGGTTGTGAACATGTTCCAGTACCACTGAACAAGCGGCTCCTGACGGGGTTCTGTCAACCGAATCAGTAGGCCGTACGAGTGAAAGGCTCCGTTGTGTTGCTCCTGCCAGTAAGGACACCCAACACCGGCCACAACTTTGGCCAAAGGAAGAGTCTTGCTGAAGAATTCCTTTGGAGTGGGCCACCCCTGCGCCGCCTTGCGGACCCGATCGGAGCAGAACAAGAGCGCCTCTTGCCAACGTTCTGTTGTCAGCGCGTCCTGAAACTTCAGCAGAATCATGTTGGCTTGCCGGTACTCAATAGGGTACTCGCAAGGCTGCGGCCCACCCGCGATGGCGCTTGGCACTGCGAGAACCAACTGTAATGCGATTGTGGCGATCGCAACTCGTGTCGTTGTGTCCATTTCGTCTCCTTTCCGCGACCGAACAACGTCCTGAAGCATCGTTTTGGCAAGACGCGCAACGGATTGACAAATACGATGCCTTCAGTTGTTCGACGCATCTTTCTTCTTGGCTTCCGGAAACCATCCTCTTCCAGTTTCCTGCCGAGTGTCTTTCGGAAACTCTTGAATTTCTTCAATCTCCTCAAGATAAATCATCGGCGGATCATCCTTTGAGTTTCGCACAACCGTGAGCATATCAGGGCTCTTCCTGACTTTCTGGACAGCGGCGCTTTCTGCCGCTGTCGGGGAATCTGCCTCAAGGAAGAATGTCTGGAAGAATCCATACTTTCCGACCTTCCCGTCCATTTCAATTAGGAAGTTCTGGCCTTCTAACATGACCCGATATTTCATTATCATCTCTTCGTCGAACAGTATTCATTCACACAAACTTGATTCAATGCACCGGCATCCAATTATGAATGACCATGGCTGGCCGGGAAGTGCCGGTCAAGGCTCTGGCGCGCGCTCCCCGTCGCCATCCAAGAGGCGTTCGGCTTGTTTTGCGTCGTATTCTTTCCAAAACTCCTCAGCAGACATGCAACGTGATCTCTCTGGATGTCCTCCGTTGTCAATAACCGTCAGTGTATTCATTGCACGAATGACTTTCATTCCTTTGTATGCACGGTCAGCAGAAAGGAACAGGCTTTCAAGGGGCATCCCCTGCAGTGCAGATAGATCACTGACGCCTGACCCTCGGATTCCCAATGATTTCAGAGGCATGCCGCTCAGTGGGGTCAGGTCAGTAATTGCGGGGGACGAGACAGACAGGCTTGTCAGCGTCATGCCTTTGAGTGGTGTGAGGCTGCGGATTTCAAGCTCCCCAAGGTTCAATCCCTCAAGCGGCATGCCTGATAACGGAGAAAGGTCTGTGACCTTTGTGCCGTCGAGAAGAAGGCTGCGCAACCTCATTCCTTTGAGGGGTGAAAGATCCGCGACCGATGTCTGCTCTATATTCAGCGCGGTCAATGGCATTCCTTTGAGAGGTGCTAAATTCTGGATTGCTGTATTTCCCATTGCGAGCGCCTCGATCTTCAGTCCAGCCAGTGGGGCTAGATTCGTTACATCAGTGTTGCTGATGTTGAGGTACTTGAGGGGGCATCCACGCAAGGGGGCCAGGTCCCGCACCTTTGTATTGAACACCTGCAGCCAAATCAACGGCATTCCCGATAGGATGGACAGATCGCTGATCGCGTTGTTGTCGAGGCATAAGGCCTGAACTCGCAGACTACGCAGGAACGCCAAGTCTTTGACCCCCGTCTCTCTCAAGTCAATGGCCAGTTCCGGAAACCTTGGATCATTCAGGGGGAATGTTTTGTATGAAAGTCCTATCTCCCGGAAGCGAGCCTCGATGGCCGTCGCCTCCGAGGCTCGTTCTTGGGCACGCAAGATAGGACCAGAGGCGCCGATCAGGAGTGCTACTATGATTCCCAGTTTCATCAGATCATTTGCCCCCCGCTCACCTTCAGCGGCGCTGGTTGCCAGCGTACGCTGCAAGGTTGGGAGTCTATTTTCTATATTCCCATTCAAGTACTTCAATTACTTCACAATCGAAGGCTTTCTTGTGTAAAACATTTGTAGGATTACTAGCTTTGAATAAATGAAGCTGTCCTCTTATCTCTATTAAACGGTCTTTGTCTTCAGGGCGTTTCATATTAGTTGGATAAACGACTATTACTTGCTTCGTCCGTTTTCCGTCCTCAACTAAGTCCAAATATCCTTGAAATCCTTCTTTTACGGTCTTCCCAACAACAAGGGGATGCTGGTTCTCAATCTTTGGTAACAATCCAACTGTCTTTATTAACCTAGCATCATCTTCATGTTTTGATTTTGGTTTCTCTGTATTGGGGGCAGAAATGGAACAACCAACCAAGACGGTTAGGAACAGCAGCGTTAAGAAATATCTTGTTTTCATATTTTACTCCCAACAGTATTCATTCACCCGAACTTGATTCAATGCACAGGCATCCCATTATGAATGAGCATGGCTGGCCGGGAAGTGCCGGTCCAGCCTCGTTTGCTGGGCCTCCACGACGGGCGTGCATACATGACCCTGGTTCCCTGCGCGGTTGATGCGCATGGTAGCAAGAAGACAAACTCAGTTCGTGTCGAGATCGTTGTCATTTCTGCTTCCCGAGTATCCGAAGGATCTGCGCGTGCTCCTTCACGTAATCAATCTGTGTCTTTCCCAAGTAGTTTCTTCATCGCCCCCTGCAGCAACGGTGCCTCCTCCGCAGCCTGTCTCGCAAGTTCGTCCTTGTGCACCTTGTACCACTCCTCGAATTTGAGCAACAGTGCTGGCACTTCCTTGGATTTGCGGTCCAATTGCCAATTAGAGGAAAACGGTGGGGCGTCAACGACCTCGCACACGTCAAAAGCATACCACAATCTCTCCCCATCCGGCACATGCCGGTCAATCGCTATTTCAGCCACCGCCATGACCTCAGTAGACGGAACTGGCAAGCGGCGCGGGTCGTTCCTGGATCCACAAGTTCTGAGACCATAGAGAAAGTAGGCCAAGTCATCCGTCATGCGGGTGAGCGGACGCCGTTGGAGAAGCTCAACATAAAGTGCACGCCCCAGAAGGCGTTTCTCACCACTGCAAGACAAAAGGCCACCGGTCAGGCCATGAGCAACTTCAACTCCTGCCGCAGGGAACGCAGGGTTCAATGCGATGTCCCGCCAGCGCCGGAGATGAACCGGACCCATGAAGACGAATGCGCGTTCCATCCGTCTAACGCATTCAGTGGCCTGAGCGTCGGTGTTGCACGGCATTGTCATTGCGTCGTCCAACCACGGTTTGCCGTCATCAAGAGCCACGAGTCGATTGATGCTCCAGCCATACAGTCGGTCGAGCGCCACTGCCGCCTGCATCGGCCATGGGGCATGACTCATATCGTCAGGGTATTTGCTGCGACGCGTGGGCACCATCCACTCATGTCCGAAGATGATACGCCTTCGTTCTGCGTCCGGCAGTTTCGATAGAGACGGCAGTTGTACGATGCTGCAGTCAAGGGGGTTTTGCTCCAAGCCGTACCCATGTATGT
>JBAXMA010000148.1:0-7433 GCA_037134535.1 bacterium | reverse complement strand
CCGCGTGGCAGGCCGGCAACGCCATCGTGTTCATCATCACCGGCAGCGGCCGCCGTACCGCCTGGGCGTGGGACGGTCTGGCAGACTCCGCACCCCGCCTGCATGTGGAATACAACTTTGTCGCGCCAGCGCCGAACGACCTGCCTGCCGCGTGGTTTGGGAGCGCCGGGCAGACCGCGGCTGGCGAGGGCACCCTCGTGGCCATCACCAACGACATCTTTGACGCCGATGGCGATGTCTGTGAGATGGAGGTCCTCTATTCGACGAATTCCGGGGCTCAGTGGATAGACTGCAGCATCCGGGACGCCGCGGCGACGCTCGGAACCGTGTGCGTCTCGAATTGCAACGCGCGGCATGTGTGCGAAATTGCAACGACGACCGGTGAGGTCGCCGCAACAAACACGCTGGCGTTCTCCTGGGACACGACGAACAGTCCCCAGCCAGTCCTCCGATGCACAAACACCCTCATCCGCCTGAGGGCCTTCGATGGCGCGCACTGGAGTGTCGACGTGACGAGTGCGCCTTTCCAGGTGGACAATCGCGCATGGGTCGCAGTAACCCTGGATGGTCTGTGCCAGACTTATGACGGCACCCCGCGTGCGGTCTCTGCATTGACCGAGCCTCCCGGCCTCACGGTCAATTTGACGTACAACGGCAGTGACGCGGCGCCGGCCGGCGTGGGAATCTATGCTGTCACCGGAATGGTGGATACCGCAGACTATCGCGGCTCGACGAGCGACGTACTGATCGTCGTCTATGCCAAACGAACCCTGACCGTGGATTCGTCTCACGGCGGGGAATCACCGGGCACCCTGACCACTAATGACTGGACTGAACTAAGCCCGCAGGTCACCAACTCGCCGGCGTCCGGCGGTACCGATGTGCAATATGTCTGCACAGGGGCAACGGTAAGTAATAATAATTTCAGCCCGATATCGCCTACAAACATCACCATTACTTTGACTAACGATGCCGTCCTGACATGGCTCTGGAAGACCCAGTACCTGGCAAGGGCTACAGCAGGCCAGCACGGAACAGTTACGCCAATGAATTCGGAGTGGGTCGATCAGGGCGGTACCACGACAACCTATGCTGCCAGCGCAGATACCGGCTTTGCAATCGACAAGTGGTATGTCAACGGCGTGCCGGTCCAGATGGGCGGAATCAACTTCTCGGCAGCCGGCGTCACTGGTGTGACAACCGTACTGGTCGAGTTTGCCGCGCAGGTGGCCACACCGACTTTCAGTCCCGATGGCGGGACGTTCCCCGACAGTTTCAGTGTTGCGGTGCAATGCACAACGCCAGATGCAACGATCCACTACACGACGGACGGGAATGATCCCACCAGCGGCGATCCGACGGTTGCCAGCGGGAGCAATGTGCTGATCAGCAGATCCACTGTCCTGAAGGCAAAGGCATGGAGCACGGGATGGCTTGAGAGCAAGGTCAAGAGCGCCACATACACCATCATAGAACCGCGTATTTCCATTGTGTCCCCAACCAACGGCACCATCGTGCACTTTGCACCCGTATATATAACCACGAAGGCAAGCGACAGCGATGGTCTGCGTGATGTGCGTTTCTATAATGGCACAAACCTGATCAGTACCACCAACCTCACGGGCGGGCCGCTGTCATGGTCTAACACATTTGTTTGGACAGGCGCACCGTTCGGAACCAACGTGCTGACCGCCAGGGCATCGAACATGCTCGGTAACACAACTACATCGTTGCCGGTTGTGGTCAGAATCAGTTCTTCGGTGGTATGCTCCAAAATCTTCTGGCAATTGCCGTCCGGTCCGGTGGCATGCTGGCTGATAAACACTAACGGCAAGCTGAAATCGTCGTTCTCCGTATATAACGGCACGAGCACCTGGCGGGTGAACGGCGCGGGCGATTTGAACAAGGATGACGTTGCCGACCTCTTCTGGCAGTTGCCGACCGGCCAGATATTTTGTTGGCTCTTGAATGCCGGCGGAACACAGAAGTCGGGAGTAAGCATTTACACCGGCACGTCTGCATGGCAGATTGGCGGAGTTGGAGACATGGATAGTGACGGTGTCGCAGATCTGATCTGGCAACTTTCGACAGGTCAGGTGACCTGCTGGCGCTTGAACACCAATGGAACACTGAAGTCGGCAGTCAACATTTTCACCGGGAAGACCGCCTGGAAGATTCGCGGCGTTGGCGACATTGACAGTGATGGCGTCCGCGATCTGATCTGGCAGTTGCCGACTGGCCAGGTGGCATGCTGGTTCATGAATGCCAACGGCACCATGAAGAGTACTGCCAGCATCTATTCCGGCAAAACCGCTTGGATCATTCGCGGAGTGGGTGACATAGACGGCGACAGCGTGGCCGACCTGATCTGGCAGAATCCTTCTGGTCAGGTGGCATGCTGGTTCATGAACTCAAATGGCACTGCCAAAGGATCCGCGAACATCTTTACGGGTTCAACAAGCTGGCTGGTTCGAGCAGTCGGATGGTAGTAAAATTGATTACGATGTGGTTCACCCCCATAGTCAGATCTCCGTAAACTAAAAGAGATTATTTCGTGCAATCCAGATCGGGATCATAGAGAACGTCAATCCTGAGAAAAAGAGAGTCTCGGTGAGAGAATGTGTTAAGGGAATGTCAGGACCCGTTGACTCATTGAAAAATGTTAACGAAGCAATTACAGCAGGTCATTGACTCATAATTGATGTTACCGAAGCTTATTCAAGTCGAGGTAGAACTGAATGTCAGGAAAAACTTGATTATTACATAGGGCTTTGGTAGTGTATTTATGTTGTTGAGGGAATAAAAGAAGCCCGTAGATCAGTAGAGGCTTCTAAAAGCTAAATTGACCAGCCAGGTCGAGCTTTAGTAACGCCAAACCAACCAAGGGCTGCCTGTCTAAGTAGCATCAGGCGTGCCAATTATTGCATAATGGTCGGATTGTGATCATGGATCCCTGACCCTCTTCTGCCGGAATAGCCTGGTAAGTTCATCTGCAGTTTCATCCTGATGCTTTGGAGTCAACATATGCAGCCACCAGTATTCCCTGAATAACTCTTAATTCCAGCCTGACTACATCATCCGTTCAATCGAGGCTCGCTTGGCTGCATAGACCTTATTGAGACCGTGGTTGATCGCTTCGTCACACAGGGCCAACGCTTTGTCGAACTCTCCATCGTCGATGGCCAGTGAGATACCCAGTTCGAAGAAACGGATTGACGGACTGTACTCCCGGAAGCGCTGCAACATCTCTGATTGTGCAATCGGCAGATAGAAAGACGCTTTGGCAATGGCGACACGGCAAGTGTCGATGTCGTCGGTGCGGTAGGCATCCTCTGCCAGTAGGTCGTAGAGGAAGAACTTTACGGCATTGGGAATCGAGTTGCCACGTTCACAGAGAGTCAGCAGGTACTTTTTGCCCTTCGCTCCGCCGCCAAAACAGGCTTCGTTGTGCCCGTCAACGAGGTCGGCGAGGATTTCTTCGGGAGTCTTATGGATAGGTGAAAGACGGTTGGACATATAGATAATCAGAACTGTTGTATCTTGAGCTGCCTGGATCGGAGTATCTGAAATCCGCTACATGGAACCGGAAGATAGTATGGTTGTTACCCACTCATCAATCAGCCAAAAAGAAAATACCATGTAGATGGCCGTGTCAAAGTTCTTTTCCCATTGCCTTTCCATAATCCTGGCAGGCCCTCATTCCCTCGACTGTGCGGACCACTGTTTCCCTTAGATCAAACGGTCCCAAGCGTGTCATCTTCATCTTGAACACGAATTCCATGGTGTCAAAAATAAGCTTCGGGGCCTCTCCGCTGTGGGTGCTTGAACCAAATGAGCCGCCGATTTTGCCTTGAAGTGCTCCTTTCTGAGCAAGGAAGAGAAATGTCTTGAAGTTTATGGTCATATCCTTGTGATACGTCGGGCATCCAAATATGAACCCATCATATCCTTCAAAGTCCTTCTCATTCTTAATATCGGAGATCTTCTTAAGTTCGGCCTCGTTGCCGCTGAAACGAATCCCTTCTGCCACGTATTGAGCCATCTGCTCTGTAAGTCCAGTCCTGCTGAAGTAGGCAACCAATACTCTTTTCATTCGGTCTCCTTTATAGACATGCGAACATATTCTGATGGCACCCATTCATCATTGGTTCATAGGAGACTTGAAACAGTAGTCCTATGCCTTTTCATGACAGCTATGGTAGTGATCTTTCGCCGTTGAAACAAGTGCAGATATCCGCCAGGGATAATGCAGTGGAACTGGCAGGCGGCGCGGATAGCGGCGTCGACGCGAAACTGGTAACCTCAACCCTACGAAAAAGTGACACTCATCTGAGAAAACCTGTTAAGGGAATGTCAGGAAGAACTTGATTTGTACAGGGGGCTTTGGTAGAGTGTCTTCACTGATAAGGGAATAAAAAAGCCCTTAGAACAGTGAGGTCTGCTTAAAGCCGTGTTGACCAGCCAGGTCGAGCTTTTTGTAACGGCCTCACCATTCTAGGGCTGACTCATATAGCAGCATCAGCCGTGCCAATGCTTGTATATTGGTGCGGCGTTTTGTTTTCAGCCCTGTATATCAAAGCAATCTCCTGCCTGTTCCAATCTCAGTGACTGAATTGAATGAGTCCGGCCATGTCTCAGGTGTGTCAGAGACAGGGGGTATATGACGGTTTTGGACGGTGCGGTAGCAATTCTGGCCACGGCCAGTGGTGCGTATGCATAGGTGTGTAGCCTTGGGTTCCTTTCAAAACCGTCAAAGGAAGTTTTGATCCGTGGAGAAGGCGGTAGCAGTGCCAGCATGGTGACAACTCTTACAGTGGGATGCAGGGTGTGGGGCAAGTGACCGGCCACGCTGTGGTTTCAGTGGCTTGTAGAGGCGGGCAGGGCCGTTCATGACCGGGTTGTGGTTCATTGATACTGGACCCCTCTCTCCTGGAATAATCTGGTCAGTTCGGCAGCAGTTTCGTCCTGGTACTTCGGACTCAACATAGCCAGCCACCCGCGTTCCCTGAATAACTCTGCAATCATGTACGAGTAGTTCATCCGGTCTATCATGACGTTGCCGACATGCGGAACAAGCATGTCACAGAGTCTCTGCGGATTCATGGGTAGCAACGGGGCAATGAACGCCCATGTCTGAATGCCAGCTTCGCGGAGCTTACGCAGCGTATCTATTCTGCTCTCGATTGACGGGGCATGCGGTTCAGTTATCTGACGGACTTTATCGTCGTCGGTAGGCACTGACATTCCCACTGAACTACCCAGAGATGACTTCAGGATGTCGATATCGCGCAGTACAAGCGGGGAACGTGTCAGGATTCCGATCTCCCACCCGTATTCTCTCAGTACAAGAAGGCATTCACGGGTCAGCTTGTAATGCTCTTCCAGGGGCTGGTATGCATCACATACGCTGGAGATGTGTACCTTGCCGGTTTTGCGCTTTTTGGATAGATCAGCCCGGAGTACCTGCGCGATATTCGTCTTCACTTCCACGAAGTCACCCCATACGGCATTCGAGTTGATCTTGGAGTATTTCGTCATGAACTGGGCGTAACAGTATCGGCAGCCGTGTTGGCAGCCCAGGTATGGGTTTATGACGTAATCAACGCCCGGGATGCGGGACCGGACCAGCGCATGCTTGACTGCGATTTCAGCTACTTGCATTACGGGATCAAAGACGAAACAGAGCGGGGTGGCAAGAGCAGATGTTCAGTCTTTCCGCCGCTGACTTGAAGATGTATAGTTATTCAGAAATGAAGCGGTTAGCACTAATTCCAGTACGAGTAAGGAGCGCGACATGAGAAGATCAGGGGCCTGCGCAATGGTTTTCCTAATGGTGGTGTTGATTCGCGCCGCATGGGCCGGAGACGACAAGGTCGGACCGCTCCGGCTTGAACTTGATCTTGTTGATGGCTCACACATCGCAGGAATTCCAAGTATCGAGTCAGTGCCTGTCCAGACTTCATATGCCAAGATGGATGTGGCCTTGAAGCAGATTCTGAACATCAAGATTGGCGAGGATCACGAAACTGTCTCTCTCGACCTGCAAAACGGCGATAAACTCAAGGGTGTCGTCAATCTTGAGCCAATCAAGCTGGAGACGATATTCGGTGTTGTAAAGATTGGCATCGAACATATCAGGGAGCTGAGAGTTGTTCAGCCTGGAGGAGTCTTGCCGGAAACGATCAGGAAGGGACTGGTTCTGTACTACTCATTCGACAGGGACGAGGACGGGAAAGTCACAGACAAGAGTGGGAAGGGGCATGAAGGGACGGTGAAGGGTGCAAAGTGGACGGCGACAGGAAGAAGTTCCGGGGCATACTCGTTTGACAATACAGGAGATCGTATTGAAATAGCATCTTCCTCTGATTTCAACTTTGAGAAGAATGATTTTACGCTCGCACTTTGGGTTTGGCCGACAATTGTCGCGGGTGCAGAGCAACAGTTCTGGTTGGATCGATGGGGTGGTGAACCGACGGTACAACACAGGAGCTGGACGTTTCTTCAATCGGGTGCCAAGCTCCAGTTTTCCTTCCTTCCCAACGGCGCTGCTGCTCCCAGAGAGATATACAGCAAGGAGGTTTTGACTCCGAATACATGGCAGCACATTGTACTGGTGAGAAAAGGAGAGACTCTATCCATGTACAGAAACAGCCAGATCGTTTCTGGAGATACAGTGATAGCGGAGGCAATTCAGAGCACTTCTCAGCCTTTATGGATCGGAGATCATCAGAACAATCTGACTGCCGTCTGCAAGGGAAGCATCAGGGAAGTCCTGATCTTCAACCGTGCAGTGTCAGAAGCCGAAGTTAAGCAACTCTACGATGCCCGGAAGTGAATGTGATACAGTCAGGCAATTTTGCGAGGGGTGGACTAGGAACACAACACACTGGCTTGAGAACAGAGGAACGATTCCGGCGGTGGAGATTGCGGTCGATATTGCCAGGCAATAGAAAGCTCAGGCCAGACATCAAACACTGCCGGCAAGAGAGACGAGATAGAGGTATAAAGAAATAAAGAATTAGCCTAACAAGACCTTGAACCGTATTATCAAACCTGTGGTTTGAAAAATGGTTAAGCTGGTCGGTAGTCACTGAAAGTACAGAGAGGAGAGCATAATGGGCAACGAACAGGTGGCACATGAGACAAAAGGTGTTACGGTGAAGCTACTCTCAGCGCTTGACCTCGGCATTGAAATCGAGGGCATGGCAGGGCGCCAATTTAGAATGCGAATAGTGACTTTCGAACCTGGAGCTGTCTTTGGTCCGATTCACGACCATAAAGACAGGCCAGGCATGGTTTACATATTACAGGGTATGATCACTGACCATCGAAATGGAGTGACAACGGACTATGGTCCGGGAGCGGGTTGGCCCGAGGATAGGAACACAACACACTGGCTTGAGAACAGAGGAACGATTCCGGCGGTGGAGATT
>JBAXMA010000147.1:0-7453 GCA_037134535.1 bacterium | reverse complement strand
GTGCTCCTTCGGCATAGCTGTTTCCTTGTTCTGCAGCCATGCGATACCACTTCAATGCCTCAACGTAGTCACGCTTCACGCCGCGCCCCTCATAGAAGCGACAACCGATCTCGTACTGCGCGCTTGCGTTACCGGCTTCGGCTTCTGTTCGCAGTCGTGCGATGTCCTGCGGCTCTTTTGCATTCATCGCGGTGTCCTTTCAATGTATTTTGTGAGTCATCAGCAGCAGGAATATAACTTGGGCAATAAGACCGAGAACAATAGAACATCCGTAGACTTTGAACCATGTCCGAAGTCGTACAAGTGCCAGAAACAGGGCATATCCGTCGTCACGGTTATGTGACAATATGGTGGCTTCAGAAGATGAGTACAGGAGCGCGCCCAGCCATATATGCACAGCCCCGACCAGGCCGATGGGAAAGAGTACCCACATGCCCTGGCCAAACAACAATACAAGAAACAGGAGGATCAGAATAATGCCTGCTAAAACTGAAAGAATAGAAAGACTGAACATCCATTGCCTTGCATCATACAGAGGACGACTGATCTCGGAAGCTGACAACTGTTGCCCAGCGCCATGCGCGTCTCTGCGGTATTGCTTGTCCATTGTTGCTTCCGGTTATCCGTTTAGATGACAAGAGTGTAGCAGAGAGAAACCCGCAAGAAAGGGAAAACTGTCAGTGGCGGCAAGAATGGCGTTGCATTGACTGTACGCCGTAGGATAATGTCAGACACTGTTTGAGTGTTTACAAGTTCAGCAACAGGAGGGATGCCACATGTCAAAGTCAAACGATGCAAAGAAGGACAAGAAGAAGTTACCGCTGAAAACACTTGCGGAAAAGAGACAGGCAAAGCGGGATAAGAGAAACAAGCCCACTCAGACCTATGCCTGATGATGACTCGGTTCGGCGTGTGACAGCGTCAAGTACGCTGAGCGACAATGTGACTGCTCAGATGGCGTCCTGATGTCTGGACGCCATCTGAGATCACGAGAAACGATCTTAGACCGGCTATCGTTATTTCTTACCGAAACCCGCAGGTGGGTGTTGCCTGTCGTGTTTCTGCTTCTCTGCCTGCACTTGCTTGGCGTTGTGCTGCTTCTGTTCCTTGGCCTTCTCTTTCTTGCCCTTCGTGTCGCCCATGTGAGGACTCCTTTCTAACTTAGTTCATCGCAACTCGTTGCGAGCGCGACTTCCAACGAGTGTAGCAGTCTGCGAGTATTGAGAAAGAAGAATATTCAGAAAATATCGGCCTGAAAATATCGGGCCCCGGTGTCTCACGGCCGCGTTTTCCAGCAGCCATCTTCCATCGCGGAATGAATTCATGTCGCTGATGATGGGTGTTCCGTACCGATTCCTGCCCATTCATCAGCGATAGAATTGCCGGGTGCCCATCATTTCGCCGGTGCGGCCCAGAGAACGGCGTTCAGCATGATCTTACGCACATTCTCATCATAGAAAACGGGATTGGTTTCATGTCCGGCCTGGAAGTAGAACATTTTGCCCTTGCCGATCTCCCAGCAGAACCCCTGCTTTGATTTGTCCTGCTTCCCGTTCTTGAGGTCTGCTACTCCCTCCAGCACAATCGATTTAGCCGGCGGAACGGCGTATGGGTCACTGTAGCGTTCGTTGTGAGTCAGGCTGAATTCCTTTGGAAGACCTTTGGTAATAGGATGAGATTCATCTGTTACGCTGAATTTGAGCGTTGTTGAGTCGCCGACGTACGCGCCCCATGAACAGGGCGAGCCCATTAGCGCAATGTTCGGCTTTGCAAAGTGAGATGAGTGAAGGGAGATGAATCCCATTCCTTCTTCTTTCACCCTTTTCACGATCTTTGCGACAAGCTCATCCTTCACATTGCCGTGTCGCTTGTGACCCCACCAGATGAGGACATCGGCACGGTTCAATAGGGCATCCGGAATCCCCTGGTCGGGATCAGAAAGGCTAGCCCTGACAATATCCCAACCTTCGAGTTTTCCGGTCAGACCTTCAACAATGGCACCATTGATGTCGTTAGAGTAAACATTCTTGGGTGCTGTGCCCTCAGACCACACAATGACACAGCGCTTTGCCTTGGCCTTGTCAACAGGCTCTGCTGCTATTGACGTTACCGCAATTCCTGCTGCGAGAACAGAGAACAGTATCACTTCCACCGGCATTGACATGACTGGTTCCTCCATTGAAGTTATGCGATCTTTTCCGCCAGAGAAAGGCGAGTTGATACGTCTGTTCCTGCTCTGTGTCAAACTTAACTGACGCGTATTGTGGTATGATGCCAGGTCCCGGTCGGCCTCAGCCTGTTGCCTGGCAGTCATTGTGGCCCGACATTTCTGGCCCGACGTTTCTTGACAGTTGAGGCAGTTGAAAGGATAATATCTGGAAAGTTTCAAAGGTATGTATGGAGGCTCCGATTTCATGTGAGTCGGGCGGGTGCCGTTGAGGTGACAATGATGAGTAACAATGCATGTGTTTCCAGGATGCTTCGGTATGTTGCAGGAATTCTGTTTGTTTTTATGATGGCGATGAGTGTGAAGGCTGAGGACAATTCTGCTGACAAGGCAATTGGTGCGGTGACCTATGTCAGAGGCAAAGTATCAATAGTGAATTCGGCCGGCGCAGAACGGGTGGCGTTGGTAAAGGCTGCAATTTTTCTGAATGAAAAGATATCTTGCGGGGCCGGCAGTAAAATGGAAGTGCGGTTTATCGATGATTCCGTATTATCCGTTGGAGAGCAAAGCGAGATGGTGGTAGATCAGTACATCTATTCGCCGGACGCCGGGAAGGATGTTTCATTTGTGATGCGTATGCTCAAAGGGGCCTGCCGGCTCACGACGGGTGCAATCACAAAACTCAATCCTGATCGGTTCAAGGTTCGTACGAGACTGGCCACGGTGGGAATCCGTGGATGTGAACTTGGTATAGTGTGCAAGCCTGAGAAAGACGATGTGTATGTGATCCGGCTCGGAAAGGAAGAGTCAGTTGTTATTGATACTACTGTGAATGGAAATCCTGTGATGGATATGGCTACCGGCCAGGCGCTGGAGATTGATGCTGCAACCAGGAAGGTTGTAAACGTTAATCGCTCCAGCTCAGTTGTTACAGTTGTAGCCGGAAAAGGATTTGTACAACGCGAGTTTAATGTCGGCGAAATGGACGAACTGACCAAAGGGACATCCCACATGCCCGCAGCAAGGTATGATACGGTTTACACTTCGGATGCTGCGGTTATACAACTCAAGCCAATGCATGCGGCTGAGAAGGCTAAAGAGGGCGATACCAAATGATTACGCGAATTTTGCTCTTGAACAGGTTTTGTCTTTCATTGCTGCTTGTATCTGTTGCAGTGCCAGTTGCCGCTGTGGATGAGGCTGGATCGCTCCGCCCTGGTGCCCGCGGCATATTCCAGGAAAAGCTCCTTAACGCCAATCCCGGTGCCGGCATTTTGCCAGCCTGGGAGCGGGTTATACCCTCCTACTACTTTGCGGACAAAAGCGCCGGGGGGACTGCATCGGCAGCCATCTTCCGGAAGGCGCAGTATCGCCTGGTATGTCCAGGAATCGACAAGGCATATTACGGGGATGATTTCTGGATGGAAGAGGTTTTCAGGCTTGGTCCGGGTGCAGATCCGGGGCGAATCAACATCGCTATAAGGAATTCTGCCAGGGTAGGTGTCGACGAAGGTGGAGATGTTGTCGCGGGTTTTGACGGTGGTGAGATGATCTTGAGCAAGCCGGTCGTGGTTCACAAGACAGCGGAAGGCCGAAGTGCAACCCCTGGCAGTTACACTGTAAATAACCGTGGCGAGGTGAGTATCCAGTTACCGGTCGAGCTTCAGGCAACGTGGGGGAAGGTCGGTTCAGGGAAGTTCAATGTTGTGTCGGGAGGGGGCCAGTTCAAGGGCCCGTCGTATGACTTCTATTCATCACAGTTTGAGACTACCAATGACGAGTTGTTAAGATTCTTAAACAATGCTGAGGCGAACCAGGATAATGCGCAGGGCGCAAATATGTATTTTGACGGAAAAGGTAATGTGTGGATCAGTCCTCAGATGAAAGCCGGAAGGGACGAGATGTTCAGTATTGCTGACAGCCGTCTGCTTTACGATGGTCGCAACCCGGTGGGCCGCCGCTATGTCCACACGGTTGACGCGAGCGGGAACCCGGTCTCGGCGCGGCATCCCGCCACAGGAGTATCCTGGTATGGGGCAGTAAAGTACTGCAACTGGCTCACGCTTTTTTCTGGTCGTGGCGATAAGGAAGTGTGCTATTCGGAAGGAACCAATGGGTTGGATTGGGCTCCGGTTACTGCGACAAACTGGGGACAAGGACGTTTTGATGATGATTGCAGGGCTGCATGGCTTAGCAAGAAGGGATTCCGTCTGCCGATGGCCTATTCCGCTGTTCCCCGGCTTACAGCGGGTAAGTTTAACGAGTTTTACAAGGTTGCTGCGTGGAACGGAATAACCAACATGCAATATGGTTTCGGCAGAAGTACTCTCGGAACACTTGATGCCAACTACAGAAGAAAAGATGGCGGCACGTTAGGAACCCTGCCGGTTGGTTTCTATGATGGTATCAACATGATTGGCGGCAAATTGACACATGACTGTGAGAACTTTTTCGGCGTCTATGACGTGAGTGGCAACGCAGAGGAGTGGTTGGCAGACTTTGCCGTGTCTGGATCAGTGTCGGAACGAGGTTGTGCAGGCGGCGACTGGGAAGTTTCGCTTCCGGATGTATCCCAGTTCCACGGTGTTGCACCGTGGTCTACCGACGGAGGACGCGGGTTCCGCGTTGCCACGACTTTTATGCCGGAGGATGAGATTCTGGTATATATTCTTTACAAATTCTATATGGAACCAGAGATCATGACTGTTGAAACGCTGCCGGAGTCGGCAACTGTGATTAATCCTGCTGAGCCGTCCAAACCGGGTGCTGCGGCGGAAGAGCCAGGAGGACTTAATTTTAACCTCGGAATATCGAGTGTTAACCGGAATGGCATTAGCTACACGAACGTTCCTACCGAGCCGAGGCCAGGACCAGGTCCGGGACCCGGCCCTGGCCCGGGACCAGGCCCGGGACCAGGACCAGGACCAGGACCAAGGCCGCCACCAGTCAGTTTCAGCGGCCTGTAACGGAGTTGGCTGTCGCGATCTTTGGCAGAGAAAGTATACGATGCTGACTTTTCTGGTTTTAGTTTTCGCATTATTGGTGCTCGGATTGTTTGGAGCTGGGATTTTGCCGGGAGTCCTGCAGTTTATTGCTGCGGTTCTTTGCTTAGGATGCATTCTGGTTCAGGGCGGCGCATTCAGGCGACTTGACTGGCTTGCCTTTTTTGCCATGGCGCTGGTGACCATGGTCGTCCTGACTGCGGTTCCCTTGCCGCGGATGCTGGAACATGTCATTGGAAAAACCGCGGTTCTGCAGCACGAACTGGTTAGGAAGGCTGCTGTTGAGGCTGATCAACTAGGGCTGATTGAGCCCGGCGAAAAACACTTTTCGCTAAGTCGGAACAGGGCTGGAACGCTTCGCGTTGTGCTTCTGCTGCTGGCCGGGTTTGCGGCCGCTGCGATCACAGCACGTTTCTCTTCACAGTGGAAGCATCGCTATCTTGTCTTTCTGGCACTCTTTGGAACTGTTATGGCTGTTGCCGGCTATTATAGCCGGCATGTGTTTCCAGAGGGGAAGAGTCTCTGGTGGCTCTTTGATGTACCGCACGGAACTCCCATAGGCTGTTTTATCAACCCGAATCATTTCGGCGGTTTTATCGCCATGTTGTGTCCTGTTGCTGTGATTCTTTTCATTGGTGGAGTGTCACGGCGCAGCTATTTGGAAGCGCTGTTGTGGGCCTTATGCTCCGGTGTAATGACTGTCGCTGTGACTATGTCACTTTCATTTGGCGCTTCTATCGCCTGTCTCGCAGCCATGGGCGTCCTGATCAGTTTGTTGCTGTTTAGACGCAAATTCAAGGAGGGTTTTAGTATCGTTGCGGTTGTCGTTCCCGCTGTTGTTGCCGTGGTGATCTGCTTCGGGCCCGCGCTGGATAAGAAGTTTCGGCAGATCACTGATTGTGCTCCGGAGTCGAGTGTCAATTTCCGGCCGGCAACATGGCGCGATAGTCTCCGGATTCTTCCTGACTATCCACTTCTCGGAACAGGCGCATACGGTCTGCGGATGATCCTGCCGCAGTATCGCAGTACAACGTCGAGGAGAGAGGCCGATTTCGCTGAGAATGAGTATGTCCAGGTGCCTGTGGAATTCGGGCTTTGCGGTTTGACGCTTATTATTGCGATGTGTGCCTGTGTTGCCATTAAATGGCGTAAGAACAGCGCCGCAGGAGTCATTAGTTCGACCGTCGGGCTTGCCGTAGGCGGGGCAATTGCGGTGGTCATGGCTCATTCCGCGGTGGATTTTTCGATACGCGTGCCGCTCTACTTTGTGGTGTTTTGTTCTCTGGTGGGTCTTGTAATCAGCCCGGGCGTTATTGCTGGAGGTTCGCCATCTGTGGTGGCGTCATCATGGTTGGATCGTCTGATGGCGCGCGTGGCTGTTCCGGCAGTCGGCGTACTGATTGTCGGCATTATAAGCCTCTTTGGCAGGATGCCGCACGATCTTGATTCGGATGGATATCTGGCCGACGCCGGTCCACAGGGGCTGGTGCGTGCGCTGGAGTGGAGTCCAACTTCGTGGCGGGCGTGGTACAGCCTCGGAAATGTTGCGGTTGGGCTGATTGGACCGGATGAGGTTAAGTTCGGTGAGCGTTGTATTGCCAGGGCTGCTGAGTATGACCCGAAGAATTATCTGCTTTGGAAGCGTCTTGCAGAGGTAAGGCTGGGCATGAACAACAAGACCGGTGCCAGTGAAGCGTACAAACGGGCAAAAGATCTGCGCAAGTGGGTCTCTGTACCGGAACTGGACTGAAGACTACTGCGCAGGGCGCGTCGCGGGAAGAAACGCTTGCTGCGATAACGGCCTGAAGTCTGAGAGATAGTGATTGGGCAATACCTATGGATCATATTGTTTTGGGCGCTGGAATCCCGTTTGTAATCGGAGGGGTTGTGTATTTTGCAAGAGGCAGGCGGACCGGGCTTGTTGCACTGCTGCTTATGCCGGTATTGATGGCGGCGGGGGCATTATGGGCTCTTGCACCGGACATTCCGCGTGTGTTGGGCTTTATGAATCTTTACCGCCGATTGGACGCTGATCCACGCTGTGACGTGTTTCTTTTCCACCATTCGATCGATAAGGTGGAAACTGATTCGCCTGTGTATCCGGTGCTGTTTGTATTCATGCTCCTTTGTATGCTGTTTGTTGCGTGGACGGAATTGAGGAAAGTTGAGGCAGATTAGACTCCAAGGGCATTGGTGGGGCGAAGCCCATAGCTATCAAGCTAAGGACTCCCACGGCACACGTTCGCTAACTTATCCATCGTTCTCGTCCTCAGCGAGGCGGAGC
>JBAXMA010000146.1:0-7475 GCA_037134535.1 bacterium | reverse complement strand
TCGCGTACTCCTTCAGGGGATACTCACGCGTGACCCGCAGCGGAGTTGGCTGAGATTCCTGAACGGTTGTTGGATATTGGATATTCATTGTAAGTCGTGCATAACAAGCATGTTACAATAGAATGAGTCGTTCTTAGCTTAACACCTATGGGGTGGCACCGCGCCCTCCCGTATCGAAATCATTCGATTTTGCCAAGGATCGGGAGGGCCGGCTGCCACGCCGGCCGCTCTTCTGCGATCTCTTCACAGCTTCTCAGTTACGGGTGGGGCTCCTGCCGGTTTATCAGGCAGGAGCCGGAATTTCGGCCATTGCCGCATCCGTCGGCTGACGGACAGCAGGGCGCCCCACCCAGTGACTGAGACCCGTAATTGTCTGCTTGTCTGTGGACATATAGCCCACGGTATGTGAGAATGAAACGCATGAATGGATTACAAACAGCTAGCGCGACACTGCTGACCGCAGTCATAGCCCTCTGGCTCGGAGGTTGCGGTGGAACTGACAGCAACAGCAGCGCCAATACCCGTCCAGATCCCATAGTGCCGCCAAGCACGCCCGACCATCGTTACTTCGCATTCTCGGGATACGTCTGGGAGGCCAGAAAGTCTTCCGGGGCAGAAGCCGCCGGGCCCAACTACTATTCCAGCGACGAACGCGATGTCTGGGTGGACGCCGACAAGAAACTCCATATGAAGATTTCCCATCGGGACGGAAAGTGGTACTGCCCCGAGATATTCTCTTCCGGTCAGTTCGGATACGGCACATACACATTCCGTGTCGCCGGCCGGCCTGACACACTCGATCGAAACGCTGTCCTGGGATTTTTTACATGGGACAACAACTGCTTCGACACCGGGCAATTGAGCGAGCTCGATATCGAGATTACGAGATGGGGCGGATACCTGAAGAACCTTCACTACTCAGTGCAACCCACTCACGGACCTGATACGGAAGCCGGCTGGTATCCGGAAAGAGAATCCTCTTCGTTCATGACCCTGACAAATCCCGAATCCACCCATGTGTTCACCTGGGCAAGAGGTTATGTGAACTTTGCCAGCTACTCGGGTTACGAAATCGGCAACGACAACCAGATTGCCGGATGGCAGTTTCTTTCAACCAATCCGGCGAGGCGTTACGATCTTGAAACTCTTTCTACTCCAGTGACCATTCCAACACCAAGCCCGACAAGCACTGCCCGTATCAGCTTCTGGCTGTTCGACGACGACAAGGATGGTATTGGCGATCCGCCGGCAAGCGGCACCGACGTTGAAGTCATAATCGACAGTTTCGACTTTGTACCAATGTGACCGTCAGATTGCCTGAAGACAATCCACAGAAAGGAGAACATGGACAGAACAAAATGGTTTGCGGATTGTGGCTGGGGAGTGTTTTGCCATTGGCTTGGAGCTCCGGCTAGTTCTCAGGGTGGCGCAGAGCTGACTGCCGCGCAATGGAACCGCTGGGTTGATGCGTTTGATGTAACGGGTCTTGCCAACCAGCTCAAACACATTGGCGCACCTTACTTCTTTATCACGCTCGGCCAGAACTCCGGGCATTTTCTCTCACCTAACGCCACTTATGACAAGTATGTCGGCATCAAGCCAAGCAAGTGCTCCCGCCGCGACCTTGTCGCCGACCTGTATGATGCCCTGCACCCACGCGGCATTGAGCTGCTGGTCTACCTGCCCAGCGGGGCGCCGGCCGCTGACCCCGTTGCCGTCAGGCAGCTGGGATGGAAATGGGGATTCCCCGGTTCATGGCCTAACGATTGGACTCCTCCCAGGACAGGAGAGCGGCTCGTAGACTTCCAGCTTAAATGGGAAGATATCGTGCGCGAATGGTCAAACCGCTGGGGCAGCAAGGTCCGGGGCTGGTGGGTCGTCGGCTGCTATTTCGCCGACGAGATGTACAGGAATAAAGACGCGCCGAATTTCCACAGCTTTGCTGCAGCAATGAAGGCAGGAAACCAGGACTCCCTGGTTGCATTCAGTCCCGGCGTGTGCCTGCCGGTCATCTCTCATACCAGGGACGAGGATTACACAGCCGGCGAGATCATGGGGGCATTGCCACAGTGTCCTGGCGCCTGGGTTGAGAGAGACGGACACAAGGCAAGATACCATATGCTCAGCTACCTTGGTGATGACTGGGGCAAGGGTAGTAAGCCGCGATTCCCTGACGAAATGGTCGCTGGTTATACGAAGCATGTCACCGGCAAAAGCGGCGTTGTAACGTGGGATGTCCCGATCAGACGAAGCGGTCTGATCCCACAGGCATTTGCAGATCAGCTGAAGGCCATCAGTGCCGCCATGAGACGACCCCTGCGTCATTGAGACATTGCAGTCACCCCGCAAGCTCGTATCTGAGAATACTGAGGATGCAGATGGATGCGGTCTCGGCCCTGAGCACGGCAGCACCAAGCGAGACCGGAATTGCGCCGGCTGATCTGGCAGCAGTTAATTCCGCCTTCGTCAAATCACCTTCCGGCCCGACAAGCACACTGACGGTCACTGGGCTTGACACTCGCGCTTTCTGCAATGCGATCTTGATGGGAACGGCATCCTGCTCGAGACTCGCAACAAGAAACAAGTCGGGAGCCGGTGCGAGTTGCAATGCATCGGCCAGCGGCATGACGGGCTCAATTTCCGGTATCCAGCGACCACCGCACTGTTTTGCGGCGCTGAGCGCAATCTTCCGCCACCGTTCCACACGACTCTCGGCCGCTTTCGCGCCCAGTCTTACAACAGCGCGCTCAACCGCAACCGGTACAATCTTTGAGACTCCGAGCTCCGCGCCCTTTTCCACCACCATGTCCATCTTCTGCTCCCTGATTAGAGCCTGCATCATGGTGATAGCTGGAACAGGCCTGGCATATTGGTGGAGTTCTGAAATCTGAAGCTCTGCGATCTTTCCCGTCTTTCCGGAGAACCGCGCAACAGTCTCCGTGCCGGCACCATTAAAAACTGTTACTGCGTCACCAATACCGGCACGCATAACATGAATAAGGTGATGTGATTCCTCGGGCGACAGAGTCACCTTCGAAACGGTCCATGCCATCGGTTCTGCAAAGCAGCGCAACATGTCCGTTCTCCGCACTACAATCAATAGAGCTCATTGATCCGGCAATCAGCCAGCCCAGCGCAGTCGCGAACCCCCGGCTCCAGGTGGTCCATCGGCTCCGCCACGAGCGTGACCCAATGCCCAGATGATAGTATCCATGAGATTAACATTATTACTTGCGAGTCGCTCGGCAAGAATCTGAGCCATATTGCGATACACAGTCAGTCCAATGTGCGGCTGGACTGCCGCCAGCGCCTGGAACGTGTCACGCTCAAACGAGAGTATTTCGGTCTTCTCCAATGCAACTACGCTGGCAGAACGCGTCACCACTCCCAGAAAACCCAGTTCACCTATCACATCGAACGGAACAAGCACAACCAGCGCCTTGTACTTGCCGCCGTCAATCCGCTTCCTTACTTCTGCTCTCCCCTTCAAGATGACGGCAAAAGAACTACCGGGTAGACCTTCCTCCACAATTGGCATGTTCTGCTCATAGGTCGTCAACGTGCCAACACTTTCGAGTTTCTCTAGTTCCTTCTTGCTCAGATTGTCAAAAAACATAGAGGAGCTCCTTTCGCACCTAATCCAGCGCCATTACAACCACTTCCCTTGAGATTGCGGCGGATTTGTGACTGGTCTGGGCCTACGCCGGAGGATGTAGTTTGCCTCATCGATCAGGCCGGAGAGGACGTAGACAATAGACGCGATAAACAGCATGACTGGTGGATTGTGAAAGATAAGAAAGACGATTGCAGCAAACAAAACCAGCATCCAGAAGGGCTTGCGCTTCATCGACTGGAAGTCCTTTGCTGACACGTACCGGATGTTACTGACCATCAGTATGTCCATAAGGAACATGAGACCGGTCATGATGTAAACCAGGCTCGGAAAATCGATATTGTACTTCAAACAGACCAGTACGCCCGATGCCATGCATACGGCCGCGCCGGGCGTCGGCATCCCGGTAAAACAGCGGCTTTCGACTGTGTCCGACTGAACATTGAAACGAGCGAGCCTCAAAGCGCCGCACAGGACAAAGAACAATGTTACCGCCCACCCTATTCGCAGTGTACTGTCGTGCAGCTCCAGACTTATGATACAATCGCGTAACTTCCAGTCGTAAAGAAGAACCGCCGGCGCCACACAGAAGGTAAGAAGATCTGACAATGAGTCAAGCTGAACGCCGAAGCGCGAGCCAGTATTGGTCAACCTCGCAACCCAACCGTCAAGAGCATCAAATATGGTCGCAAAGAGAATAGCCCAGGCTGCGTGTTCCAGATTCCCGTCCAGCGTCGCAAGTATGGAATAGAACCCGCACGTGGTACCCATCAGGGTAATGCTGTTAGGAATTAAATAAACGCCTCTTTTCAAGCTGCACTCAACCCTTCACCTTGACCATCTCTGCCAGGATTGTCTCGCCGGCCAGTACACAATCGCCCTTCCTGACGGCCACTCGCGCCTCAGATGGGACATAGAGATCCACGCGCGAACTGAACTTGATTATGCCGAAACGCTCACCCTGGCGCAAGTGTGTACCGGGAGTAGCTCGACAGACCGTCCGGCGGGCGACAAACCCGGCACATTGGCGGATCAGTAAATTGCCGAATGCCGTCGAAAAGACGATTTCATTCTTCTCATTAAGGCGCGGTGAGTCTTCCCTGTATGCAGCCAGGTGACGGCCGGCAGTGTACTGCACGGAAACAACGGTTCCATCACAAGGCACCCGGTTGACGTGCACATTGAACGGCGACATGAAAATACTTATCTGCGTGCATGGTCGCGAAAACCCCGGCACATCGACTCCTTCATTAACCAGCAGGATTCGACCATCTGCAGGACTGATAAATGCGTCAGGGCGGTCGGGCGTGACACGCTCCGGATCCCGGAAGAAGTAGATCACAAAGCTCAGCAGAACGGCACAAATCAACGTCAGGGCGGCGAATACGACAATAAAAGGCAATCCCTCTGGCGCAAACTTCATCATGACAGTCACCCCGTGATTAAGATCCATTGCCAACGCTGCATTGAGTTCCGAACACTAGCATGTGATCATCATACTGCCAAGTTGAATTCTCACCGCGCATGTGGCTGCGTCAAGAAAGCGGCTCAGCCGGAGGCTTTCCTCCAGAGGCACCGCGCCCCATAGCTATCAAGCTAAGGTATTTCCATGAGCGTACTCGTCGTCGTCCCTCGTCCTCGAAATAGATGCCAATTCGAGGACGAGGACGAGGGATAAGTTAGCGAACGTGCGCCGTGGGAGTCCTTAGCTTGATAGCTATGCACCGCGCCCTCCCTTGTCAAAATAACTGGATTTTCTCGGGCGGGCCGCTCTTCCGCAATTCTCTCACAGCTTCTCAGTTAACAGGACAGGTGAGCGCTCCCATGCGCTTTGTGAAAGCGCTAAAGACAGCCCGACAACTCGTCTGATCTGTCTCTTGCTTTCACTCCCGGCAACACCTAGTATGACTGCCGGTGAATATGTAACAAATCCCGATGATCATGGGGCGGCATCGGGCAGGTTTTTCGCCCCGGAGGATAATCATGACACGTCTGATTCTTGCAACGGTTGCCATCTTTGTTTTGGGAACCAACGGCGCATTTGGCGGTGAGAAAGAAAGTGCTGACGCATTGAAGGCAGCCGGAACAGCGGATCCGAAGAATGAAATCAAGGCGAAGGGCCGTTCGACCGATAAGCAACGAAGCAAGCTGGCTGAGTTCGCCAAAGTCTGCGGACTGAGCGATGAACAGCAGAAAAGATTGATGGATATCAATGAGGCGCGGGAAAAGGCGGTACAGGAAATCAATGCCAAAACCGACGAGCAGGTGGTCGCAGTGCTCTCTCCAGAACAAAAGGCAAAGTGGAATGAAACAATTGCGATGAGTCTCGTGCAGCGTGACTTCGGCAAGGTATCCCTGACCGACGAACAGATCGGCCGGATCAAGGCCGAGATCGCAACCAGGACAAAAGACATTCTTCTGGCCTTGAACGAGAAGAGTTCTCAAATGCTCAGGGAACTGATGACGTTCACGAAGGATAAGGTGCTGACTGAAGACCAGAAGACAGCTATAAAAGTTGCTCCCCGCAATCCAGTGGATCTCAGAAAGCCGCCGGAAGTCGACATGAAGAAGTTTGAGAAGAAGCCCGAAGGGCAATGAACTGTTACTCCGGCCATTAGATAGTGGCATTCAGGAAGAACAGGCACCCTGCCGTCCATCAGCCGACGGATGCGGCAGGTGCCTGAATTTCGGCTCCTGCGCCACAAGGGCGCCGGGAGACCTGTTCTGCATATCGACTACTATTTAGTGGCCGGAGTAATGTATCTCTTCCGCCTTTGATTCCTTGGCGGCCTTTGTGTTCAATTGTTCCGGAACAGAATTGAAGATCGCGAAGGTAGCGAAGTTTACTGCGATCGAAGGTCGTACTACTTCATCTTCTTCCGCAGAAACGCTATGGCACTGGCAATATCTGCGGCGGGATTGTCGCCGACTTCCCGCTCGATCGTGAGGTAACCCTTGAAGCCGATCTTCCCGAGTGCCGTCAGGTACTTATCCCACTTCACGCTTCCCTCACCCAGCGGGACTTCTTTCCATGCCGGGCCACGATCCTTGGGCAGGCCTGTGTGATATGCCTGCACAGCATCACACGACCAGAGCTGAATCCCGTCCTTTGCGTGTGTATGGACGATGTAATCCTTGAGAGTCAGCACCGCCTGCACCGGATCATCCGCCACCACCATCACCAGATTCGCGGGATCAAGGTTAACGCCAAGGCCTTTGGAACTGACGTCGTCCAGAAACTTTTTCAGGGTCGTTGCCTTTTCGGGACCGGTCTCTATCGCCGCAACCACACCGAGCTTTGCCGCGTATTCCGCCATTTCGCGAACGGCCGACAGCATGATCTTATAGATCGGATCATCTTTATCCTCAGGGACGACACCAATGTGTGTGGTAACAACCTTCGTGCCCACATCCCCGGCCAGATCCAGGATCTGTTTGAAACAGGCAACCCGCTCCTTGTTCACCTTCGCTTCACGATACGCCCCCACATCGCCACAGAGAGCTGAGATTTCGACACCGACATCGGCACAGAACGCCTTGAAGTCCTTCCGTGCAGCCTTGCTGATCTTATCTGGCGCTGTCATGTAAACCTGAACGCCGTCCGCACCCAACTCCGCAGCTTTCCGTATACCTTCCCTTTGCTCAAGCCGGAACGAATCGCTCATCACGCCGATCCTGAAGTTCTTCATCTTATCTCCCCGTGGATTTCAATGCCTAACAGGCAAACCTTTATAAAATGTCGTACTTTTCGGCACTAAAGTCAATACAGCCGAAAGTAATGCGCCCCGTGTAGGCGCATCTGCGATCAGGTGCAGTGTGTTTCGCCTTTGTCCCGACACGCCGGGACTGAAACAAGAATTTG